>JAYUEW010000126.1:0-27781 GCA_043739045.1 Synechococcales cyanobacterium | reverse complement strand
GCTTCTGAAGCATTGCGGGTATAGACAATTTCGTCGCGCGATCGGGCATTGATGAAAACCGCCAGTTTGTCCCGTGCGCCTTCGTAGGCTTCAGTAGCACGGGCGCTAAGAGCGTGGGCACCGCGATGGACATTTGAGTTGTCCTGTTCGTAATAGTCCTGTAAGGCTTTAATGACAGCGATCGGCTTCTGGGAGGTTGCGGCGTTATCCAGATATACCAAAGGTTTGCCGTAGACTTCCTGATTCAAAATTGGAAAATCTTTACGAATTTCTAGGGCGAGGGATTTGGTGGCTGTGGGTGTCATAGGGCGATCGCGATGGTCGAATGCTTATCCAGTGTAGCGAAGATTGGGGAATGTTGAGTTGAAGATGAAGAATAAACTACAGCGATAGGCAGTCCGACGACGGAGATTAGAAATTCGTGAAGGACTGTCTACCTTATGAACATTACATTATTCAATTTTTCGCTCCAAAATCTCCTTGAGCACCAAGGTCACCACCGCCAAGAATGCCAACAGGACCGCCGCTGAATAGGCTGACTCCGTTTGGTATTGTTTGTATGCTTCCTCCACAAATAACGGTAAACTCTGGGTTTGTTGACTCAGGTTTCCCGACACCACGGACACCGCCCCAAACTCGCCCATCGCCCGCGCATTGGTCAACAGCACGCCATACAATAGACCCCAACGAATATTTGGTAAAGTTACACGCCAAAACGTCTGCCATTCACTCGCCCCTAGTGTCGCTGCTGCTTCCTCCTGCTCTGCGCCTGCTTCTTCTAATACCGGAATTACCTCGCGCACCACAAAGGGCATACTGACAAACATTGTTGCGAGTAACATTCCTGGAAACGCAAAAATAATTTGAATATTATTGCTATTCAACCAAGGCCCAAACCAACCCGATCGGCCATACAACAAAATCAACATCAACCCGGCGACTACTGGCGAAATTGAAAAGGGTAAATCAATCACACTCAACAAAAACGATCGGCCCCAAAATCGATTTCGCGTCAAGGCCCAAGCCGCACACAGCCCAAAAACCACATTAATCGGCACCGCAATTAATGCCAACATCAAAGTCAATCCTGCTGCTGACAGAAAATCAGGTTTAGTCAAATTTTCAAAAAATGCTCCCGTGCCCAATCGGAAAGCCTGATAAAAGACATTCACTGCTGGAATGTACAAGACCAATCCCAGATAGACAACGGTAATGCCAATTAAAAGTGTTGGCACCCAGCTTTTTTTTAGAGGGCGATCGTTGAGTTGCTTATTCAATTGTTGTGGATTACTGGTCATAGCGACGGCCCCAAGCTTGTAATAAATTAATACTGAACAAAATCACCAACGAAATCATCAACATCACCACCCCAATCACCGTCGCCCCAGGCACATCAAATTGCTCCAGACGTTGAAAGATGAGTACGGGGGCAATTAAATCTTTAAATGGTGTATTTGAGGCCACAATCACCGTCGAACCATATTCACCCACGGCCCGCGAAAATCCTAAGGCCACTCCCGTTAAAATCGATGGAAACAACGGTGGGAAAATTACATTCCAGAAGGTCTGCCAGGGTGACGCACCCAAACACCAAGCCGCTTCTTCAATATCTTTATTAATCTCCTGCAATACAGGCTGCACCGTCCGCACCACAAACGGCAATGAAATAAAGATCATCGCGACCCCAACGCCCAATCGACTAAAGGCAATCTGAATCCCAAACGGCGCAACCAACGAACCAACCCATCCCGTTTTGCTATATACCGTCGCGATCGTCAATCCGGCCACCGCCGTTGGCAAGGCGAAGGGCAAATCTACTGAGGCTTCAATAAACCGTTTCAATGGAAAATCATAGCGCACCAAAGTCCAAGCAATTAATGTGCCAAACAATCCATTAATTAATGCGGCAATAAATGAAGTCGTAAAAGTCACATCATAGGTAGACAATGCCACAGGGCTAGTAGCGATCGACCAAAAATCAATCGGGGAAACGGTTGCAGCTTTTGCAAACATGGCTGAAATGGGCAATATCAACATTAAAAAAAGGTAGCCGATTGTCACTCGCCATGCCCAAGACGACGCTTTAAGTTGTGCCCAAACTTGAAGGGGAAAGGATTGCGATCGGATTGATTTTGAGACAGATGAATTCATAGAGAAAACCCAATAATTAACTCGAAATTAGTATGAACTTACGATCCATTACGCAGGCGATCGAACATGGCCCCATCCGCAAAGAACTGCTGTTGAATTGCAGTCCAACCGCCATAGTCCTTCACCACCGCTAAATCGACAACAGGATACCGAGCGACGTACTCCGGCTTCTGTGCAACCCCCTCATTCACCGGACGAAAGCCCGCCTTTGCAAATTCTTCCTGCCCCTCGGGACTATATAAATATTGTACAAATGCCTCAGCTACGGCTCGGTTTCCATGTTTATCCACATTCTTATCTACGACAGCTACTGGGTTATCAATAGAAATATTGACCTTAGGAATTGTATATTCAATCTTCACGCCTTTCTGTTGTAGTAATATCACTTCATTCTCATAATTAATCAGTGCATCGCCTTGGCCTTGTTTGAAAAATGCATCACTCGACTCCCGCGAATCCTTGGCCATAATGGGGACATTTTTGAATGCTCTTTTCACTAAACTTTCCGCCTCTTTATCGTTGCCATGAAGCTTCATCGCCCCATTCCACAACGCCAAGAAATTCCATCGTGCTACCCCAGAAGTCTTTGGGTCTGCCGTAATCCATTGCACTCCGTCCTTACTCAAATCATTCCAATCCTTAATCCCCTTTGGATTGCCAGGGCGGGTCATCAATGCCGCCACACTTTTCGACACGATCGAACCATTCGGCAATTCAGTTTCCCATCCCGGCTGAATCAATCCGGCTTTTTCAATTTTTTTCATATCCAGCCCCAGAGACAAATGCACAACATCTGCATCTAAGCCATCAATCACCGCACGCGTCTGCGTCCCCGACCCACCATAACTGCGCTTGAATATCACCGACTGCCCATGTTCCTGCTTCCATTTCTGAGCAAACTTAACAATAATCGCCTCGTGAGCTATCTTTGTCACCGAAAATGACACCAGCGTCACCTCGACCTGATCGTCCGATCGGCTTTTTCCACAGCTCACCAAACCCACCAAAAATATAGTCGCTAAAGCCAATGCTAGACTGCGTTTTACTAACAGCGATCGCCCATTCATAGCACCCATAATTCGACTCTCTAACGCTCTGGCTGATTTAATCTACGGTAATCTGGTCAAGATAGCGGGGTATCTCCATGAAGGAGAATCCTACAGAACTTAGGAACAAAAATCAAGGCTGTAAATTTGTCTGAGTTTCGCTATCCGTCACGACATCCATCGCTACATCCGTCAGAGTTAGCCGAACCCCAAAGACTTGCTCAAATGCCTGCATCACAATTGGCCTCACTTGGGCCACAGTAATTTCTGGAATCCACTGGGCCAAACTCCCTACAGGCCGCCCCACAATCCCGCAAGGCACAATCCGCCCAAATCCTTCCATGTCCGGACATACATTCAACGCAAACCCATGCATCGTAATCCACCGACTCACCTTAATTCCGATCGCCGCCACCTTAAATCCATCAATCCAAACGCCCGTCAGCCCCTCAAGTCGCACGCCGCTTAGTCCATAATGGGCAACCGTCCGAATCACCACTTCCTCAAGCTGTCGCAAATACCAATGCAAATCGGGACGGTAATGATTTAAATTCAAAATCGGGTAGCCCACCAATTGCCCCGGTGTATGGTAAGTCACTTCCCCACCCCGCTCAATTCGATGCAAATCATACTCCCCCGGCTCAAACCGCACAAACCTTGTATCCGATGCTTGGCCTAAGGTATACACCGATGGATGCTCTAAAAGACATAGTAAATCAGGCAAATCGGGCGAATGCTTACGATCGTTCACCCATTGTTTTTGCCAGTCCCACGCCACCCCATACGGCACTAAACCGCGATCGATTAAATTACAAACCTGAGACCTATCCGCCATTTAATTCACCACTATTTCCCATATTTCCCAGTTCAAACATTATGCGCATCACGCGAAAAAATCACCATATCTAGTATCCGATCGGTTAAATGTGCCTTACACTATCGATCGGAATCCTGTCGCTTGATCTCTGTACTGTGAATTTTCCTAACCCTTCCCGATTCACCCACTTTCCCGCCCCAGTAAATCTGCGAGATCCTGCGTCTCATCCATTGCAGGCAGGCTATTTGTTTCAGAGTCCCGGTTGCCTCTTCACCTACCGCATCATCGGGCCTTGCTGTCGGCTATACGATCGTGAGCAGCTTCCTTACCCTTGTTGCCGGATAGAATGGCGCGGCAAGGAACCGAGTTGGCGGCGCATTGGTAATCGGTTTACTCCAGATATGGGCACTAAAAATAGTCCATCTTATAGTGTCGAGATTGTGGGCCAAGAGAACCGTGATCCGATAATTCTGACGCTCAACCCGGTTAAGCTCAGCGGCTCCCAACGAGAATGGTGGTATTCGCGTAAACTCCAAGCGCAAGCGGATGCAATTCGTTCCGTTACGCCGTAAACTATAGAACAATAGAACTATGTGAATAATGTCCCATGCGCATTGGCAAAGTTGTTAAATCTAGCTCTCATTGTGATTACTTAGTCCAAGTTGATGAACAAACTGAGTTTTTAGATGCTCCAAAAACGGATGAATATGGGTTTGGGACATTTGTTAAACTTGAAGAATCCAATGGTCGCCAGACGATCGGTCTTGTTTATAATTCTCAATTGATTAATCCTAATTTTAATAATCTCGGTCCCCGTCTTACAAGTGAACCCGATCCTGTTTTTGCACCCGATCTGATTATTGAAACGCGTACTGTTTTGGGTACTGTTTTAATTGGTAGTATGGATAGTGATCTTGACGGATATTATGGTATTCAAGGGATTCCCCGTGGAGTGGTTCCGGTTGAAACTCCGGTGATTCGGATGACCCCGGCAGAAATTCATTCATTTCATCGCAACGAAAGTGGCCGATCGCAATTTGTTTATTACAGTCATTTATTGCAAGCAGGCGGTCAATTTGCGAAACAATTGACTTACCAAGTTCTACGAGAATTAATTGATTCAAAGCTATTTTCCGAAGTTGAAGAACGCGCGTTGAATGTTCTCTCAAAGGATCTATCCTGGCGACAAACTATGAGTGCAATGCGATAGTTTAAGTGAAGTCCGATCGCGATTGCTCAGGATGCCGGGGCGATTAAACGAAATCATAAAGACTTCAGTATTATAAAGACTACAATCATAAAATTAATTCCTAACAGGACCAAGACCCGAGGAGGCTCATTTATGGATATAATGAGGTCAATTTTGCGTTGGATAGCAAGCATCTAAAGTATTGTTTTACAGTCTTTTTTGCCTCAATTTAATCTATGGATAGGTCTAATGAACGAAAGTTCTGAAAATAGCGAGAAAAATATGGCGACTCAAGACCTATTTCGAGTGACGATCGCGTTTACGGATCCAGATTCTGAACAGCGGGAAGCGGAAGCGCTGAAGTTGTTGCCGCAGTTGGATGAGATGGATGAGGTGGAGTCGGTGGAACGGGTGGCGACGGTGACTCCAGAGCTTGGAAAAGGGTTGGGGTTTCTTCCGGGTTGGCTGGTGGCGCAGGTGAATCTGGAGAATGGGAAGAAGGTGCTGGGCTTTCTGGGAAATCGGTTGGCGGGAAAGTCGATCGAGCTGGAGGTGGAAGGCAATGGTCGCAAGCTGAAGGTGAAGGCTAGTAACCCTGAGGAATTGCGATCGGTGATTGCTGAAGCTGAACGATTTATTCAAGGTTAGGGAATCCAGATGGGAAAGTTTGCGCTGTTGATTGGGGTGGGGGACTATCAGTCGTCGGAGTTGCAGAACTTGGCAGCGGCGATTCCTGATGTCCGGGCGATCGAGAAAGTTTTGATTGACCCGGCGATCGCAGACTTTGCGCAGACTGATGTGGTGGTTTTGCTGAATCCTGAACCGCAGCAGATGCGGGAGGCGATCGATCATCTCTTTGCCGATCGGAAAAAGGATGATCTCATACTGCTGTATTTTTCGGGTCATGGGGTAACTAATGATTTTGGAAACTTCTATTTCACGAGCTCCATAACGCAAAAAAATCGATTGAATTCGACGGCGATTCCGGCGACGTTTGTTCATGGGTTGATGGAGGGGAGCAAGTCGCAGCGGCAAGTTGTGATTTTGGATTCTTGTTTTAGTGGCGCGTTTGCAAAAGACATGAAGGCAAAGGGTGAGGCGGTGAATTTGCAACCGCAGCTTGGTGGGAAGGGTCGGGCGGTGCTGACGTCTTCGAGTGCGACGGAGTATTCGTTTGAGCAGAAGGAAGCGGCGTTGTCGGTGTATACGGAATATGTGGTGGAGGGATTGAGGACGGGGATTGCCGATCGGGATGAGGATGGATGGATTTCGATCGATGAGTTGTATGAGTTTGCGCGGGGGAAGGTGCGAGAGGTGGCTCCAGCGATGCAGCCGAAGATTTATGCGGTGGAAGAGGGATATAAGATCGTATTTGCGAAGGCTCCCGTAGGCGATCCGAAGTTGGTATGTCGGAAGGAAGTGGAGAAATTAGCAAAAGACCGAAATGGATTTATCTCACCTATTTTGAAACGTGGATTAATCCAAAAGTTTCGAGGGCAATTAACGAATGCGGAGATTTCGGAGATTTTGGATGAGGTTTTGAAACCCTATCAGGAATTTGAGGAGAAACTACAACAATTTTCCCTGGCAGTTGATGAATTTTTAGCGCTCCCAACGCATCAACAATTACTAGAAGATTTAGTATACTTCCAGCAGTCATTGGGTTTGCGAGATGAGGACGTAGCACATTTAGTGAAGAATGTAGCAGTAATTTCTCCATCCGTTCCAGTGAAATCGCTAAAGATCATTAAAGAGAATTCTAAACAAGATTCTAAGCCTGACCTGAATGCTGAGGGTTACTTTGCCCAGGGTCTTAACAAATATAATTGTCAGGATTATAAAGGTGCGCTCGAAGACTACAACAAGGCGATCGAACTCAAGCCTGACGATGCAGATGCATACAACAATCGAGGGAATTCTCGCAGTAACTTAAGCGATTACAAAGGTGCGATCGAGGACTACACTAGATCGATCGAACTCAAGCCAGTCGAAGATCTGCCGTCCAAAGAACAGCTTTATGCACAAATTGCCGGAGCGGTCAACAACATCGCCTCCAGCATTGCAACAGTGGTCAACGAGATCCCAACCGGGCTTGCTCGTGCCGTTCAAGCTGTGGCAGACAAGAAAGCTGAAGAGCCAGTCGCTTAACGAGGCTTAATCATTGCGGTGCTTCAATTTGATTTGAACAGCCGCGTGAAATAGGTCTAGATTGTAAATTTTGAGATTCTCGAAATCTCTACACACTACTTAGGAGAACATCCATGTCTGCTGTACTTGACATTATCGAAAAAATCAAAGTTTTGACTACAACAAGGCGATCGAACTCAAGCCCGACTACGCGGATGCATACTACAATCGAGGATATTCTCGCAAGAATTTAAGCGATAACAAAGGTGCGATCAAGGACTACAACAAAGCAATCGAACTCAAGCCTGATTATGCAGATGCATACTACAATCGAGCAGTTTGCCACAGGAAGTTAGGTGATAAGAATAGTGCGATCGCTGATTATCAGAAAGCTGCTGACCTCTATCAAAAACAAGGTAAAACCCAGGACTATCGAGAGGCTCTCGAACAAATCAAAAGACTTCAGTAACCGCGATCACTCTTACCTCTTGCAAAGATTTACGATCGCGATCGGTTCTAAAGACTGAATTGAGGGGCGATCGTATTTGCAGTGATGGGAGGAGCGATCGTTTTTACTGCAAAGAGGTCTGGAGAAGGGCGATCGATCGTTGCTAGTCCAAAAATGCCATACTGAGATATCTTCGATCGTGGAACCTAATAAATTGATATGAGATGGGATGTTGAATTTCATGAAGATTTTTATGAGGAGTTTTTGGAGTTCCCAGAAATCGTCAAGATTGAGATTTTGGCAAAAGCTGAATTGCTTGGACATCTCGGCCCCAACTTGAAACGTCCTCATGCCGATACCCTAAATGGGTCTAATTATGCCAATATGAAGGAGCTTCGGTTTAGTGTGAGTGATGGTGTATGGCGTGTTGCCTTTGCCTTCGATCCCAAGCGCTCCGCCATTCTGCTCACCGCAGGAGATAAGGTCGGACAAAGCCAGAAGCGCTTTTATCAGCAACTCATCGAATTAGCCGATCGTCGTTTTCGTGATCATTTAGCCAAAGTTAAGGAGAATCCCAAACAATGACGATTCATCTGAACACCGTAATGGAAGGATTGTCTCCAGAACAACGTCAACGAGTGGACGATCGAGTTGCAGAATTAATTGCAGAAGATCCAAACCTGCAAGATCTAGATCGATTGCTAAACGATCGGACTTCCACCCTTCACTACGGACTGTTTATTCAATGGTCCATAGCCGATCAAGCCTTTGTCGTTTATCTCCCCGAATTCCCCGAAGCCCAATTTGTCACGCAGGGGTTGACCTATGAAGAAGCCTTTCAAAATGGATTAAGCTCCCTCCATCAGATCATTCAGTCCTATATCCTAGAAGGACGAGAATTACCCTCCGTCTTGAGTTGCGATCGTTGGCAAAGCCTCCCGGAACGGGAATCGTTTCAATACACCTAACCGCAAATCCACCCCAGAAATATGCCGCGATCCCAAATGCCACGCGACATTATCTTGGGGACTTGATTTTTGAAAATTGGGGACGATCGGCAGCCATAGAAAATACTGGTAAAGATAGATAATAATGATCTCCTTACCAGTATTCCCCATAATTCCGGAAATCGATGATGCATTGTCCCAAATTCAGTATCGCTTTCACCTCAGCGATCGAAATATTAGGGGCTTTTTCTTAACAAATTCCGGCACAAGTTGAATCATGCTTAGTACTGTTTTTAGAATTTTAATCTCACTTGAGACTTCACCTAAGCAACGATCGCCAACTCCTCCGCCATTGTTCGGATCACATCACCTTGGGTCAAAATGCCCACAAGTTTATGAGTGAATGCATCAACAACAGGTAAACGATGAATACGCCGATCGTTAAATACTCTGGCCGCTTCCGCCAAAGAATGATCTGCCGTAATCGTAATTGCATGGGGTGTCATCACATCCTCCACCGTTTGGCCGAGGGCTTTATGGAGCTGACGATCGCGGGTGAGGGGATTATTCAAATAAATGACAGTATCAAGAATTAGAATATGGAGCGGAGTGCTGACACCAGATTCCTGCCATAGTAAATCTGTTTCAGAAATCATTCCAACCACCTGATCCTCATCATTCACAACGGGCATTCCACTAATGCGATGTTTTGCCAACAGAGTAATGACTTGATCCAAGCGCATCTTGGGATGAGCTGTATATGGATTAAGTGTCATAACTTCGGAAATACGTTTTTTCATGGTGTCCTCTATAGTGCAGCGAGAGGGAAAGTGAAGCGAGAGGGGAGAGTTACAGTTCAACCCTGAACTTACCTTTTATTATAGAAAAGAGTGGCCTCAATCAAACATTTGTTCAATAGATGTAACATGACAGAGGTCATCAGATCACCGCTACGCAATTCAGGTTTTTGTTTAGGTTCATCATGTCCCGATCGACCACTTTAGTGTTGCTTTCCATTTTAATTTTAGTACCGTTGTCGATCGCGGCCAAATTCTTAAACTGGGGCGAAACGGCCATCTTTTTCACCGCCGCCGCCGCCATTGCCCCCTTATCCGTCTGTCTCGCCACCTCCACCGAAAAAATCGCCCTAGTCACCGGGCCAACCCTCGGCGGATTGGTGAATGCACTTTTTGGTAATGCGACCGAGTTGATTATCGCTGTTGTGGCCCTGCGAAAGGGATTAGTCGATATTGTCGAGGCCAGTATTACTGGAAGTATTTTGGGTGCACTGTTGCTATTGCTGGGTTTAGCCATGCTATCTGGCGGATTACGCTACAAAGAACAAGTCTTTCGACCCATTCGGGCCAGGGTAAACGGCATTTCCATGACCTTGGCCGTAACCGCGATCGCAGTCCCCTCAATGGTGATTAATACGTCAAATCTTGTAGATCCCTTAGCGATTCACAATCTATCCCTCGTCGTCGCCACAATCTTGATCATTGTCTATGCCTTAACGCTGCTGTTTTCTCTCAAAACTCACAGCTACCTCTATCAAGTCAGCCAACTGGAGGACATCGAAGAAGAAACCCCCAACCTTTGGCTCTGGCTCTTAGCACTGTCCGCCTCGACCGTCGCCGTTGCCTTAGAATCAGAACTCTTCGTCAGCGTAGTGGAATCAGAGACCACCCGACTGGGGTTAACTTCACTCTTTACGGGTGTGATCTTGTTGCCGTTAATTAGTGATATTGCTGGCTACGTCACCGTAATTCGATTAGCACGACAGAACAAAATGGATCTGGTCATGGCCACAATTTCAGGCGATAGTTTGTTGATTGCACTCTTCGTCGCGCCCGTGCTGGTCTTCATTGGGCAAGCGATCGGGCAACCGATTGATCTGAACTTCAACCTATTTCAAGTCATTGCCGTCGCCATCGCCGTCGCCGTGACCAACCTCATTTGCTTTGGGGGCCGATCGAATTGGCTCGATGGCACATTACTACTGGCAACCTATTTAGTTTTGGGCGTAGCTTTTTATTATCATCCTGAATCATTTTAAATAACTCGTAATCTAATGCCATATCTAATGCCATTGCTAGCGGCCAAATATTACCGCACAGGTATCGATCGTCTCAGGGCATAGAATTTCATAAGCAGCCGATTGTAACGCTCTAGAGTCGATCGTGATCTACGCCCAAATTTAAATCCTGAGAGATTCGGGTCGGCAGGCCATCAATACTAACTTGATTTTTGTCTTTCCAATACTGTTGGATTCCACTCTCGCCTTTTTTCTCAGCCCATTGAATGAGTGCCGATCGCTGGCCCTGAAATTCGTACTGTGGAACGCCCAAGCCGCAGGAAGTTTGGGCCGATTCGATGCGTAGTTGAACAATTTGTCTAGTGCCAGGAAACAACTCAAAATTAGTCTCAAGGGTTGCCCAAGCCGCATCACCCGGTCGCACCACCCTTCCATTGCCATACAGCCGTAAAATCCAAGGCTGTTTTTCAAATCCACAGAACATAATGGTCATGCGCGGATCCACTAAAAGATGCGCACTAGTTTCGTTGCCGCTGCCCGTGAGATCCAGATACGCTACTGTCCGATCGTCCAAAATTCTAAAGCTATCAATCCCCTTAGGTGACAGATTTACGCGCCCCGTGGCGATCGCAGTAGCCGTAAAAAACATGTGTTGTTGGCGAATAAACTCCTGCAATTCCAGGGTAATCGTCTCGTAAAACTTAGACATGAGTTGGCCTTTTTCCTGAAAATTGATCCCATGGCGAGTATAAGTCTTATGCTGAAACGTGATCTAAAACGTAAAGTGACGCGGGTTTTGACCCCAGGGATGAATTTAAATGAGCGATCAAGATTTACTTAAAAAACAAGTGGGCTACGCCGCTGCCGATCGCGTTAAGTCTGGCATGATTGTCGGTCTTGGGACGGGTTCAACGACAGCCTTCGCGATTCAAGCGATCGGAGAACGGCTACAATCTGGCGATCTCAAGGATGTAAAAGGCATTCCGACCTCGTTCCAAGCGATCGTCTTAGCGCGTCAATATGGAATTCCGTTGGTAGGTCTTGATGAAGTAGATCACATTGATATTGCGATCGATGGCGCGGATGAAGTGGATCCCCATAAAAATCTGATCAAAGGGGGGGGTGCGGCTCACACTCAAGAAAAAATTGTTGATTCCCTAGCCGAACAATTCATCGTTGTTGTGGACGAGTCCAAATTGGTTGACAAATTAGGATCCACCTTTCTACTTCCCGTCGAAGTCTTGCCCATGGCCGTTGCTCCCGTCAGTCGTGCGATCCAAGCCCTCGGCGGCAAACCGACTCTCCGCATGGGTGTTCGGAAAGCTGGCCCAGTCGTCACAGACCAAGGCAATCTGGTTATAGATGTGAAATTTGATGATATTCCCGATCCGGCTGGATTAGAGAAGACTTTGAATAATATTCCGGGTGTGCTTGAAAATGGATTATTCGTCAACGTGGCTAATGTGATTTTGGTCGGTGAAATTAAGGATGGTGTTGCGATCGTCCGTGAAATCTAAAGACATAAGCCATTGAATCGATCGTCTGTTCAAGTAGGCTCGATCCTCGACCCTTATTAAGGAAGATCGAGCCTTTATTAATATTCAACAATTCCAAATTCGGAATGACCTAAACGTTTTCCAGTCGATCGTTATCCCTCTGTAGAATTTGAACGAGATGAGAAACCAGAGTTTCAGTCTCTGAGATTTTTGAAAGTGCTGTTGAGTGACTTAAGATAAAGTGAACCGATCGAGTGCTGTGGTTCTTAATTCAACTAAATCGCGCGCTGACATTGTGGCAATTTTCTGACCGATCGTTACCCGATTGCCCAGTTTTACAAATAGTTTTGTAACCGATTCAATTTATCGGATTTACTGGTTATACCAATCTTTACGCCATTGATTCATTTGTTTAATTTCTGCGGTTTGAGAACTCAGAATAGCCTGCGCTTCTTTTTGTATTTCAGGACGTTTTGATTTACCGATCGCATCTTTTGCCATTCCCAAAGCGCCTTCATGATGTGGAATCATGGCATTAATAAATCGCAAATCAAACTTATTATCCGATGCCCCTAAATCCATATCCATCCGCATCGCTTTCATTTGCTCTGGAGGCATTCCCATCGTATGGTTCATCTGAGTATGCCAAGCCATTGGAGTTGAGCTTGCTTTAGGGTACCAATCTTTTCGCCAGGTTTGCATCATGGCAATTTCAGATTCTTGCGCTTTGATAATCTCATTGGCAAGCTTCAGCATCTCAGGACGTTTTGATTTTGTCAGGGCTTCCTTAGCCATAACAACGGCACCTTCATGATGGGGAATCATGCCGTCAATAAACCGAAGATCGTAGCTCTCATCGGCGGGACCAAGATTCATAGTATGGTTCATCTCACCTTTACTCATACCATCATGGTTCATCTCCATTTTGGGTTCCGCTCTACTCATTGGTTCAGCGGAATTCTTTCCAGCGATCGTAGAACAGGATGTAATGAGTCCAGTGGTCAGCGCGATGGCACCAAATAGTACGGAAAAATAAGACTTTTTTAAATTCGATCGCATGATAGACTCCTGATTATAAAAGTATAGGAATATGTATATTCTCATCTTTTACGATCGCACCTCAAGATGAAATAAAGATGAAATAAAGATGAAATAAAGTAAATATCTTAGTTCAGCGGCCAAGCTATTTACTTCAACTAAAACAATGCATAACCATAAATCAATGATTTCTTTAAATACAATTAGTACTCACTCTTTCCTTCTCCTTGAACCTCTTCTGTCAGAAGTGTTAAACCATGGCGTGCTGCGGGTGTCTAATGTAAAAGGTCTATGCCTGCTTTGGCCGTACCCGATCGGGGAATCTATGCGATCGGCTACAGAAGGTTTCTGAGATGATTCTCCCTGTAGCATAATGGGTATACTTAGACAGACCATTGAATTTTGAGTCATTATAATGACAAGTGATGATGCAATCGGGCAGCATGTGGCCTTCTATAATCCAGAGGGTTGCCAAAATGAGGCTGAAGTTGAGAGTAAATTCATCGTCCAATATTTGATGCCGAACTTAGGCTATTCGGCAGAGAGTTGGCATCAGGAAGTGACCTTTGGGCGGATACGCTTAGACTTTTTAGCGATCGCTGGGCAAATCGTCGGGCGATCGAGTTTCCATCTCATCTTCTGGTTCAAATGAGATGGAAAATGCTAAAGTTATGGGGTGAATTTGAGCTTTTTTCACAAATTCTTGAATTTAGGTGAAGGAAATCTATGCTAATTGAATTTACAGTTGGAAATTATCGATCCTTCAAAGAACCCGTTACACTAAGTATGATTGCAACTAACCTTGTCTCTGACTCTAAAAACAAGGAAATAGATGACAGCAATGTCTTTAAAGTAGATGAAAATATCAGCCTTCTAAAAAGTGCTTCGATCTATGGTGCTAATGCAAGTGGGAAAAGTAACATTGCAAAAGCATTGCAATTTATGAAATCTTTCATATTAAACTCCTCTCGTGAAACTCAAAGTACAGATGACATTGAGGTTGAACCATTTCTTCTGAGCACTGAAACCGAACATGCACCGTCTTTTTTTGAGATAGTCTTTCTTCTCAATGGTAAAAGATACCGCTACGGATTTAAAGCGACAACAGAACATATAGTTTCTGAATGGCTTTATCATGTTCCCAAAAAAAAGGAAAGTAACCTATTTCATAGAGATTCAACATCCATTAAGTCAAGTAAATTATTTGATGCTGGTGGAATCGAGTCAAGAACAAGGCCAAATGCATTATTTTTATCTGTCTGTGCCCAATTTAATGTCGAAATTGCTGAGAACATCTTGAGTTTTACAAAGAAAAATATACGTGTAATTTCTGGTCTAGACAATTCCTATTTGAAATATAGCCTGAATTGTATTGCTGAGGGCCGTTATCAAGATGAAATCCTGGACTTTATTAAAAACCTTGACTTAGGAATTAATGATGTCAGAGTATCCGAGTCAGAGATGACAATAGATAATCTACCTCAGAAATTACCAGAGGAACTTAGACAAATGATTGTGGACCAAGCAAAGGGAAAGGGGAAGACAACATCCGTTAGGGCTTCTCATCGAAAGTTTGCTTTAGATGGAAGCATAGATTCTGTAGTCGATTTTGAATTCTCAAATCATGAATCAGAAGGAACACAGAAAATTCTTGCCTTAGCAGGTCCAATTATAAATACTCTAAAAACAGGAGAGACATTAGTTGTTGATGAGCTAGATGCAAAATTACACTCTTTAATTGGCCGCGCAATTATTAAACTATTCAATTCCAATATCAGTAATCCTAATAATGCTCAACTTATCTTTATGACCCATGATACAAATCTTCTGAGCAATAAGATTTTTCGTCGTGATCAGATTTGGTTCACTGAGAAAGATCGTTATGGTGCGACTGCCCTGTACTCCTTAGTAGAATACAATATTCGTAATGATGCTTCTTTTGAAAGCGATTATATTAAAGGAAAATACGGCGCAGTTCCTTATATCGGTGATCTTCAATTCATCTAATCCTATGGCTAAACGATCGGCTAATTCAAAAGGTTATTCAGACAGGAAATTAAATACTAGAGAAGTAAAGGAAACATTTCTCATTGTCTGCGAAGGAACAAAAACTGAGCCAAGCTACTTTCATAGTTTTCGAGTTCCAAAGGAAGTTATCGACATAGAAGGTCTTGGGGAAAACCCGACACGGGTAGTTGAACGTGCAATCACCCGTGCGAAGGAAGAGCAGTTTGATCAAATTTGGTGTGTGTTCGATCGAGATAGTTTTCCCGTATCAGATATTAGTAAAGCTTTTGCGCTAGCCAAAAAGCATAATATCCAAATTGCTTATTCCAATGAAGCATTTGAGCCTTGGTATATTCTACATTATGAATTTCTAAATACTGCTATTCCCCGCAAGGATTATTCCAACAAGCTCTCCAACCTAATAGGAAAGCCCTATGCTAAAAATAGTCGTGATATGTACGATGATTTATTTAATTTACAACCGATCGCGATCGCAAATGCCGATCGACTCCTTCAGGAATACCCAACGCCCAATCCTGTAACAGATAATCCATCTACAACGATTCATCAGTTGGTAAAGCAACTAAATCGGTTTATTTAACCACAAACCTTCTCCCTCATCCTTAAAAAACCTCCGCTGACCCACACAACAGCAAACGATCGAAGTTAGTAACGATCAGGAAAGATAGCTAAGAAATATATCCATCCTTTACATAAAGGCATTACCAATCCTGGAAGTCACGGGGTCTTGAATATTCATAAATTGCATTCAAGACCCGATCGGCAATTAGAACTTTTGGCTAGAACTTTTGACCCACACCAAATTGAATGCGGTTTTCGCCCCGATCGTTAAAGCCCAAATCGGCTCGAAGCAAACCTAAAGGCGAATTGACCCGAAGACCTGCACCATATCCGAACCCACTGCCCGATCGATTGCGTTGAAGTCCGGGATTCCCAATCACTCCGCCGCTGGATCCCAAGTCTGTACCGTAGTCTGCAAATAGAGTTCCCCCGATCGTTTCATTTAGAATTGGGAATCGATATTCGGCAGAAGCCAGCGCGTAGCTTTTACCAATACCAACTTTACCTTGTTCAAATCCGCGTACCGAATTCACACCGCCCAATAGATAGGCTTGGCTAGGTGGTAAGTCTCCGATCGTTGTTCCCCCTTGAACATTGAACGCCAAGATATCTTTGATTTTTGGATTGTTGCTACCAAATAGATTCACCGGGACATATTGGCTATAGTTTGCACTGACCCGGTTGGCAAAGACATTCCCCACTCCGATCGGCACATATTGTTCAGAATTCACACTTAATAGAGAACCGGATTTGGGATCTAGAATATTATCCCGTTTGTCTCGGCTGATTCCTGCGCTAACGGTGTATAGATCGTCGAGTCCCGTGCCGCTTAAGGATAACGGGTTGCCACCGGAATCCAGTTGCACCAAGTCACCATTGGTATCGCGGGCGCTGACTCGGGTATAGCCCAAGCCGACGGTTGCATTAAGGTTTGGGGCAACAGGCTTACTAAAATTCACGCCGCCGCCAAACCGACCTTCCCGGACTTCGTTGCCAGAGTTCAATTTCACATCACCATCAAACACGCGAGACAATCCACGATTCCGCAAAGCTTGAACGCTGTAACCCCAAGTGTCCGGTTGAGTTTCACGGTAAGGATTGGCAAATCGTCCATCAAACTGGAAATCCTTCGAGCCAAGAATGACGCTGCCGCCAAGCTGTTGCCCCAATCCGCCAAAGTTAAAGTCACGGTAAGACACACTCGCATTAAGCCCCACATCACTGCTGTAGCCCCCGCCAATATCTGTGCGGCGTAGGGGAAGTTCAACTAAGTTATAGACTACGGTGGCATTGCGAACATCGCCTTCTAAAGTAACGCGCCCGCCTTGGAAAAGGCCCGTTTTAAATAAACGATTGAGGTCGTCTTGAGCATCGGATTCTTTGAAGACGGTGGCTTTTTTGAGTTGGATGGATTGGCGAATCAGGCTTTCTTGGGTGCGGCCTTTGATGGCGTTGCCGTTGTCGTCCTGCGATCGGCCCGTTTCGTCAATAAACCGAATTTTAATGTCGCTCACCTCGCCTTCCACAACGGTGACCGTTAAGAGACCATCTTGTTTAGAATTTACGCCCACCACTCGCGCTAGGTTGTAGCCCCGATCGGTGTACCACTGTTGCAGATCTCGCACGCCTTGATTGAGCAGAGACGGTTGGACGGGTTTGCCCAGTTGGGGTTTGAGAATGGTGGCAGCAGTGTCTTGAGTCAGGGCTTTTGCGTTGATGAGTTGAACCGATTTTGCAATGACGGGCGCGAGGTTGAAGGTGACATCCACGCCTTTGGAATTCAGTTGAGTTGTGGCGCTGGCGCTGGTGAAGAGTCCCGTTTCGAGGAGTGCGTCACGATCTTCACGGACAAGTGCTGCGGTTGTTGGTTTGCCGGGTTGGGTCAGCAAAACTTGACGCGCAACGCCTTGGAGTTCGGATTCTATTCCAAGAATTTTTAAATCGGTGGTGAGGGTTGGGACAGTCTCGGACAATGTTGTTGCGGCCTTCGCTGTTGAATTTACGACAGGTTTTGTGGTGGGTTTTACCGCAGGTTGTGGAATGGATTTTGTGGCAGGTTTTGTGGTGATAGCGATCGGTGTGACAGGTGCAACTCTAATCGGTGCGACCTCAGCGACCAATGGACGGGCAGCACGATAACGATCGATTGGGCTGAGTTTTTCGGGTACCACAGATAATTCAACAGGAATGGGATCGGATTGACGGGCGGCGATCGTAACAGGCTTTGAAACCTCAATCTTTGATACTTCAGGCTTTGAAACTTCAATCTTTGAGAACTCAGGCTTTGAGAACTCAGGTTGTGCGGCGATCGTTTCGGGTTGGGCTATGGCTGCTTGAGCGGGGAGTTCTGTCGGGGCATCGGTGGCGACGATAACATCTATCGGGGCAGTAGGCGACTGGACTACTCCCGTAAACTGCTGCTGTGCGGCTTGGGCGGGGAGTGTGAGGGCTGAAGCGGAGATAAGGGAGTAGGCGGCTGCTTTAGAGAAACGCATAAGGACAACCTGAGTTGGGTCAGAGAGTGAGTTAATGGTTTATGACTTCAGGACACTAATGGGAGTTCCGGGAAATTGCTGGGGCCAATCGACAAACTGGACATCAAATCTTAGGAACTCAGGACAATCAGGCAAGGAAATAGTGCGCTGTTGTCCATTGTTTGATAAGTTAGAGCGTGTTGTTCACAATATGGCGATCGCACTTCTGCATGACCTACTGTTTAGGGATTCTTACGGCGACCGGGCTGGTAATGGCAGCGGATTCTAGAACGAATGCGGGGGTGGATCATGTTTCGACCCACCAAAAGCTGCATGATTTTTCGATTCCGGGAGAACGGGTAATCTTGCTCTGTACTTCAGGAAATCTGTCGGTGACACAGGCTGTGATTACGTTGTTACGGCGCGATATTAAGTCGGATGCGGCGATAACCCTCTACACGGTAAGTAATCTGTACGAGGCTGCGCGATATATTGGCCGAAAAATGCGGGAGGTCCAAGCGCTCGATCGCGAATGGTTAAAAAAAGATGGCATTGATGTGAGTTGCAATATTCTATTGGGCGGCCAGATTGAGGGCGAGGAACCTGAGTTATTTTTGATTTACAGTCAGGGCAATTGCATTCAAGCGTCGCAGGAAGCCCCGTTTTTACAGATTGGTGAAACTAAGTATGGCAAACCGATTCTCGATCGGGTGTTGTCCTATCAGACTTCGATTGAAGACGCGGCCAAATGTGCGCTGTTGTCGATCGATTCCACAATGAAATCGAACATTTCCGTTGGGCCACCCATAAATTTGGTGATGTATGAATCCGATGCGTTCAAAATTAAACACTTTTTGCAACTTCATCTAGGTGCGCCTTATTTGGTACAGATTCGCAAGACCTGGGAGCGCTGTTTACATGAGGCATTTGAGTCGATGCCTGATATTGATTGGGAAGCGAAGAGCGATCGTAAGAATTACTTAGAGTGCTAATGCATCATTTGACTTAATAAAAGAGGTCAATTTCTCTAGCATGAGTTTATAGTTTTGATCGTGGTTAAAGTTTAATCTACAAATCATGTTGGATTGCTATGTGCAGGTTAGTGTATACCACGGCTTTTGAAGCGATCGAACATGGCTACGCAAGCGTTCAATACTGATTTATTTCCGAATCTAGCTCGAATTCTAGTGGTAGATATTATTTGTTTAGCATTGATTGGATATGATGTAACAAGTTTGAAAGATGGCCGATCGGAGCTTTCTCTGCTGACCACTAATTCTAAAAATACTGACTTATCAGATAGTTCAACGCTTCAACCCTTTGATTTTGAATTTTGGATTTAATGCTTCCCGGTGTGAATGGGAAATAATGTTCTCGGTGTAGTTGTTTAATTCAGACTAACTACTTGATTCAATTTTTTTTGTATTAGTTGTGATCTTTAATCCGAATTTGAGTGCGATCGTTATTCAAAAGTTTACGATCGTTGGTACATTGAGGGAAGATGAAATATGAAATAAGGAGACATTAATGGCAGTTTACTTTTATTGGGGGGAAGACACGTTTGCCCGCGATCGTGCAGTGCAGATTTTGCAATCGAAAACCTTAGATGAATCTTGGGCGAGTTTTAATTTAGACCGAATTGGCCCGGACTATGTAAATGGTGTGGTTCATGCCTTAAATCAAGCAATGACTCCTCCGTTTGGTATGGGTGGACGGTTTATTTTGTTGAGTGACACGACGATCGGTCAGCGGTGTAGCGAGGATTTGTTGGCGGAACTCGATCGCACCTTGGCCGCGATTCCGGATACGGCAACGCTTGTTTTTACGAGTGACAGCAAACCGGATGGGCGAATTAAATCAACTAAACTATTACAGAAATATGCAAAGATTCAAGAATTCTCACCTATTCCACCTTGGAAGGCTGATCAATTGGCACAACAAGTTCGCGATGTGTCCGGGGTAGTTGGAGTGAAGCTCGATCGTGGGGCGGTAGACTATATGGTTGAGGCTGTTGGGAATAATACGCGTCAATTGCATAGTGAATTGGAAAAAATTAGATTGTATGCGGCGAGCTTGGGGACGATCGGAGCATTGTCTAGTACAACTATTGCGCCTTTGGTGACCGCAACTAGTCAAAATAGCTTAAAACTCTTTGCGGCAATTCGGCAAGGGAAAACGGCGGAAGCCTTAGATATGTTGGCGGATTTAGTTCAGCAGAATGAACCGAGTCCGGTGATTGCGCGGACTTTGGTGGGGCAGTTTCGACAGTATTTGTGGGTCAAGTTGATGATTGAATCCGGTGAGCGAGATGACACTGCGATCGCGGCGGCGGCTGAAATTAAGAATCCAAAGCAACTCTACTTTTTACGGAAAGACATTGCTCCGATGTCGTTGGCTGCACTGCGCAAAACATTACCATTGCTAATGGAATTAGAATATCAACTTAAACGGACCAGTGATGAGATTTCGGTTTTGCAAATCAAGACCATTGAACTTTGTGCATTGTTTGCTAGGTAGAATAGAGGCTTAAGAGAATGTTTGAAATTCAAAGGTGACAATACTTGAGACCAATCCCTAATTACGTTGAATAAATGATTGATGTGCAAACGACCTTTTTCTCCTTCGTTACCGATGCGATCGTTTTCCCAACGCCTCTAGTTTCTTCCAAGCCAAACCATTTTCTAATATCGATCGGGCCTTAACAAATGAATCTTCTAGTGTTTGAGGGCTTATACTCGTTGAACTAAATTGCGATCGCCATAAATAGAAGCCAGCATTCCAAACCAACGGCTCCAACAATACCGACGGTTTACCCTGAAGTGCCGACAATGCTGCCGCCGCCCAATCACTCGTCTCCATCAATGGCACCTCCCGATCGGCAAAGCCATAATCACGGGGCGCTAAACTGAGGCGTTCAAATTCTCCACTTTCCGAAGCTCCAATAATTGCCGTCCGATCGCAGGCCAAATCACAACTTCCTTCCAACCCTTTTACGGTTAAAAATGACGTGGTTCCCCGCAACTCAAAGGCCGCTCTAAACATACCTTCCGTTGGGGGATGGACGTAGCCGCATACTATCGTTTGTGGCCCTGAATAGGGCGACCACATCAGTTCTAATGTTGACAAGGGCGGACGTTTACCGATTTGATCTCGGTAGGGCATTAGGGCTTGGGCTAAGGGAAAATGATCGGGCAAATAAACAAACCCTAGGCCAATGGTTTCTAAGATTTCATGCACTTGCATTAAACTTAAACCCGGCCAATTCACCCCTAAACTTTGCCACAGTTCAATTAATGGCAATCCTTCTTTTGTTGGAACCCGATCGCCCCCATGCTGAATTACGGGAATGCCTGCGGCGGATAATACCAGTGCCGTCAAGGGGCCGAGAGGAGCCGTGCGCGATCGGCCATCGTAGGGATAGCAAAAGACCCAGGGATTGTGGGAAATGCTGGGCGAAATAGTGGGCAATTGTGGACCCAGCGCGTCATAAGCATCCGCCATGCCCGCGAGTTCTTCACCTGTGGGACGCTTGATTCGGTGGGAGATTAAAAATGCACCGATTTGAGCCGGGGTCGCGTCTTGATGCAACATCATACGCATGGCATCATTTGCTTCCGATCGGGTTAGATTTTGACTTGTATGTGGTCCACTGGCTACTTTACGCAGTAGGGCGCGGAATTCGTGACTCATGGCGTTGCGTTCCGATCGGGGTTCCAATAGTATAAAAAATAAAGTGTGAAAAATTTAGTTCAACACAAACTTAATTCAAGAACTTGAAAGTGCGAAGAACTTGAATGTTTAAAGGCGATCGCTGAATTTTAAAGAGTCTCTAGCTTAATACAAGTTTGTCATGAGAATGTTGGTTTTGATTTTGACGATCGGCTTGGATATCCCTTTGAATTTGCATTTGAACGAGTTCTCTAAAACGGCGAATAGGCGGGATTTGGAGCCGATCGCTGGTGGTCACAAGCACGACATCGCGAGTAATTACAGGTTCGGTGGTAGGCCGCATGACTAGGGTTGGATCCAGATGGAGATCCGCGACAGCACCCTGGGGCAGCAGAGCCACGAGTTTACCTTGACGAACGACTCCGCGAAAGGCATCGAGAGTATTCAGTTCTAAGGCGGCATTGAGCGTCACACCTTGTTTTTGAAACTGTTCTTGGACTAAACGCTGCATCCCATACCCATCTTTAAACACAACTTGCGGATAGTGAACAAGATGCTCCCAAGGCACTATTTCATCTTGAGCGAGGGGATGGTCCGCTGACATGAGGACTTGGACGGGTTCGGTGTAAAGCTTGTCTACGATCATCTCGGGACTAGCCGTCAGGAAGCGGTTATTCATGACAATGGCTAAATCGACTAATCCATCTTTTAGGACTTTTAAGGCCCGATCGCTGCCCAGAGAGGTGACGCGGAGTTGAACTTGAGGATATTCAGCGCAAAAGCGTTGTAAGACTGGGGGAAGCTGATAGGCACAGACGGAGTGGATGGCGGCGATGCAGAGTTCGAGCTGTTTGCCATCCATTAGGTCTTTGAGTTCGGTGGTAGCAGTTGTCCACTCTTGCAATATTTTACGCGCCCGAGGCATAAAGCATTCTCCAGCGATCGTGAGTTTGACGTGACTGGTTCGGTGAAATAGGGACACGCCTAGGCTCGTTTCGAGCGTTTGAACTTGTCGGCTGATGGTGGATTGGGTCACATCGGAGCGTTTGGCGGCTTGTTGAAAACTTCCGGTTTCGGCGACAGTGAGAAAGGCTTGTATTTGTTCCAGACGCATGAAAAATATCCTAAATTACTGCCAAAAAATACGATCTAAACTATCAGCAAGATTATGGCCAAAACTACGACTAAATCAGCGCCATTCATCTAGGGCAAATTGTAAGCCTGATTTTACTTCAGCCGAAATTGTAATGTCCTGCATTTTTTGCTGAATGATAGTTTGAACGATCGGTTCTGGACCTGTCCGATCGATCTGTTGAAGGGCTTGAAGACTATGAAATCGCAACGAAGAATCCACCGTTATGAATTGCTCCAATAGGCCATCGATTGCGTCGGGTTGCGCCAGATTTCCTAGGGCTGTGACGGCCAATTTACGATCGTCCAGCGTCAAATCTTGTTGAATTAGTTGAATCAAATAGGCCACCGTCAAATCTTTTAACTTACGTACACGCCCCAAAGCCCGCAGCAATTCAGTTCGTACAAGACTCATGGTTTGCGATGCTTTAAATAATCCCATCAATGCCTCTATACTTTCAAGGCGCAACAGCGATCGGACCAGTTCAATCGCCAACGCATCGGGCAGCGGTTCACTTTTCAAAGCTCGAAGTAACGATTCCGTTGCCCTGTCTCCCAATCGCCCTAAACTGGTCGCCGATCGAATACAAACCGAACTATTGAGATCCCATAGCAACGGGGTTAACACCTCAATCCGCCGATCGTAACTTAGCGTCTGACAAAATGCGATCGCTTCAGCAGCAGCTCCACGAATACGGGCGACAGGCGATTTGAGGGATTGAATCAGGACTTCAGCAATGCGATTGTCTTGGAAATTCCCCAAGGCTGCGATCGCCGTGCAACAGACCTCAGTATCGGGGTTTACCGCCAACTTCAATAGCATCTCAACCGTTTCCGCGCTGCGAATATTCGCCAAAATACGTACGGCCCACAACGAAGACTCGGCCTCTAATCCAGTCTGTAGCATGGGTTTCAATACCGACAAACAGCGATCGCCATATTGGGCCAACACCGTCGCCGCCATGGATTGCACATCAGGATTCCCCGACTTCAACACCTCCAGCAGCGCCAACATGACCCCATCATCTTCCCAAGCACCGAGAGTTCGGACGACAAACCATTGCAGTTCTTCGTCTAAGCGTTCTTCGTCTAAGCGTGTGGTGTCATTTAATGTCCCATTTAAACGATTGAGGAGTGGCTCTATTGCTACATTCCCCAACTTTGGTAAGAGCTTAGACACATCCCACCGCACCTGAAAATCTCCCCATTCCAGCGCTTGCAACAAGCCATTCAAAATCTGCGTCTCAACCCGTGTCTCATAGATACGATCGCCAACTTGACCACTAACTTGATCGCCAGATGAATCGGCAAAAAACGATCGTTCTGCTAATCTACAAACCTCACTCCAATCCGATGCTGCGATCGCGGTTTCAAGTTGTATGGCGAATGTGGCTGTAATTGGGGGCTGTTTTAATGTCAATTCTGCTGCTTGCTCCACCGATCGTTGCTCCATTGGGAATCTTACTGAAACCGACCAGCAACCCAAATATCGTCTCCCCGTACCTCTATAGGATAGGTCTTCAAATTTTGGGTTGCCGGACCTTGTAGATGCTTGCCCGTAATGTCAAATCGAGATTGATGGCAGGGACAAATAAACGAATCTTGAGCGTTGTCCCAATTCACCAAACATTTTTGATGGGAACAAATGGGGCTGACAGCGGCCAGGACTCCACTCTCAGCACTATTCTTTTTCTTCGGACCGCGCACGACTAAAAGCGGTTCACTGGAAAAATGTTCACTAAAAATTTTTCCATCTTCTGCTAATAGTTTGAGACTGCCAATATTCTGGAAGCCCGCCGAAGTGGTTTTCCCGCAGCCACCCATCATGACCAGCAGCCAACCCGTGCCAAACTGTCGTAGAAATGCACGTCGCCCCGACGACATCCGGCTAGGCTCCGATCGTCCAAGTGTGAGCAATTTCCGAAAATGAGACGTGGAACTGTGCACCATGGGAACAGCGATCGTGGTGTGAATAGATGTGAACAGCAACGGTAAATTATTTAAAACTCATACGCAGTTAAAATCATAGCAGTGCACTAATGACAAATGAATACTAGTTACGCATATCCCATATCCTAATTTCGCATCAAACCTATGGTTTCGTAACTTTGGATACGAAATGGCCACTCAATCTCTCTTAGGGTGATTCCTTGAGCTGGCATAGATATTTTTGAACCCTTATTCCCAAGCAACTGCTATGACTCCCGTATCCGAAAAGGCTCCTGCTGCAAAAGCCGAGAAAATGAATAAGTTTGAGAAATTCAAGCTCGAAAAAGATGGCCTTGACGTGAGATCTGAGCTTGATCATTTTGCTTCTATCGGTTGGGAGGCGATGGATGAAACCGATCGAGTCCATCGTCTGAAATGGTTGGGGATTTTCTTCCGGCCCGTAACGCCTGGAAAATTCATGATGAGATTGCGGTTGCCCAGCGGCATCATGACCAGTGCCCAATCCCGCGTGCTAGGAGATGTGATTCAACGCTATGGAGATGATGGTGTTGCAGATATAACGACCAGGCAGAATATCCAACTTCGGGGGATTCGGATTGAAGATGTGCCGGAGATTTTTCAGCAGTTTGAAAGCGTTGGCTTAACTTGTGTTCAGTCGGGTATGGATAATGTTCGCAACATCACCGCGTCGCCTGTTTCTGGAATTGATGCGGCTGAATTGATTGATACTCGCGAATTGGCGCAACAGGTTCAGGATTTAATTACCAGCAATGGCCAAGGTAATCCGCGCTTTAGTAATTTGCCCCGTAAGTTTAATATTGCGATCGGGGGCTGCCCTGACAATTCAATTCATGCCGAAATTAATGACATTGCCTTTGTTCCGGCGTTTCAAAATGATGTAATTGGATTCAATGTTGTCGTCGGGGGGTTCTTTTCAGCGAGTCGAGTGGAAGCCGCGATTCCGATGAATGTGTGGGTTGCGCCGAGTGACGTGGTGGATTTGTGTGGTGCAATTCTGGATGTGTACCGCGATCATGGACCGCGTGCCAATCGTCAAAAGTCGCGATTGATGTGGTTGATTGATAGTTGGGGCGTGGAAAAGTTTAGATCTGAAGTCGAAACCCAAATGGGCCGATCGCTTGCTCCCGCTGCGGCAAAGGACGAAATTAACTGGGACAAACGAGATCATTTAGGAATTTATCCCCAAAAGCAAACGGGTTTGAATTATGCCGGATTACATATTCCGGCGGGGCGAATGGTCGCGGATGACTTTTTTGAATTAGCACGCCTTGCTGAAGTTTATGGCGACGGTGAAATGCGTCTCACGGTTGAACAGAATATCATTATTCCAAATATTCCTGATTCGCGGCTAGAGCCATTCAATTCTGAAGTATTACTTCAACGCTTTAGCCCAAATCCCGGCCCTATTGTCCGTGGGATGGTGTCTTGTACGGGGGCGCAGTTCTGCAATTTCGCCATGATTGAAACCAAAAATCAGGCGATCGAAATGGCGATGCTATTGGATGCGGAATTGGATGTACCGAAGGCGGTGAGAATGCATTGGACAGGATGCCCAAATTCCTGCGGTCAGCCTCAGGTCGCGGATTTTGGGTTTATGGGAACGAAAGCTCGGGTGGACGGTAAGACTGTTCCGGGTGTGGATTTGTTTATGGGCGGCAAAGTGGGCAAAGATGCTCATTTGGGTGAAAAGGTGATGAAAAGCATTCCGGTGACGGAGCTGAAGCCATTTCTGCGTCAGGTGTTGATTGAAAAGTTTGGAGCGACTCTAAAATCTGGAGTGAATCCAACCGATTCGACAACCTGGGTATTGCCAGATGCGAATGCTACCGTTGCTGATACTGCGGTGACGAATGTTGTTAAGCCTGCTACGTTGGTCTTCAGCAAATCCGGTCAGGAGATTGTTTGTGACAGTGGCAAATCCATTCTGAGCATTGCAACAGCGGCGGGGATTGCGATCGAAACGGATTGTCAATCGGGAAGCTGCGGCACCTGCAAACAAACGCTAGTTGAGGGCACGGTGGAATACCCGAACAATGCTCCAGCGGCCCTAACGGATGCGGAACAAGCAAATTACGTCCTAACTTGTAGCGCTCACCCGGTTGGTCGTGTGGTATTGGACTTGTAATTACGGCTAATTTCTGCTAGTTATTGCGAAACCGCTCATGAATCAATGGATTTGTGAGCGGTTTGCTGTATCTGATCACTCTCGTTTAGGACACAACCTCGTTTAGGACACAATAACGCGCTCTAAAAATGCCACGGCTTCAACGTGAGTGGTTTGCGGGAAAAAGTCAGCAGGTTGAACTCGGGTCAAACGGTAGTCATTGTTCTCACACAAAATTTTCAAATCTCGTGATAATGTCGCTGGATTGCAGCTCATGTACACAATGCGATTTGGTTTGATCTTGAGTAATGTATTCAACACCCACCGATCGCACCCTCTACGAGGCGGATCCATTAATACAATATCAGGACTGATAATCACATCATCAATCCCCTCATCGGTAATTCCCATCAGCAGTGGCAGCAAGGTTTCCACACTTCCCGCATGAAATTCTGCATTCTCAATGCCATTCTTTTCCGCATTAATTTTGGCTTGCTCGATCGCACTGGCCTGCATCTCAATCCCAATCACCCGCTTCACTTGTTTGGC
>JAYUEW010000125.1:0-4669 GCA_043739045.1 Synechococcales cyanobacterium | reverse complement strand
GGATTAAGGTTAAATTTAATTGCAGGGATTTACAATTATGAGCTTAGTTTATCTTTAGAACAGACGATTTCATGATACTTTCGCAGGAGGTCTAATATAGATACGCTTTACATCAATAATGTACCCATTTCTTTTGCAGCATAACTATTGACTATATAGAAACACTCTGAATATCATCCCGATTTAGATGGATACCCTGACACTTTCCGCATAACACTCCGATTTAGGCAGATACCCAGATAGATTCCGTGTATCTCCCCTGATGTTTGATAACTTACCCTGATTTCATAGGACTACACAAGCTGTTTCCTCTGAAGAATAGTAAACTCTTATGGACGATCGCCCCAAAATGCTTCTAGAAGTGATGAGCGACACCATTCGGCGAAAACATTACTCCCATCGCACCGAAAAAACCTACCTTCAATGGATTAAGCGTTACGTCATCTTTCATCAAAAACGTCATCCTCGCGAAATGGGAAAAGCAGAAGTCAAAGCATTCTTAACCGACCTAGCCGTTGAAGGAGAAGTCTCAGCATCCACCCAAAATCAAGCCCTCAGCGCAATTCTCTTCCTATATAAGTAAG
Source organism: Synechococcales cyanobacterium (assembly GCA_043739045.1). Classification (GTDB taxonomy): domain Bacteria; phylum Cyanobacteriota; class Cyanobacteriia; order Leptolyngbyales; family Leptolyngbyaceae; genus JAAFJU01. Next base: position 4,085 of record JAYUEW010000125.1, on the reverse strand, counting down.
TCCTCGGACAGTCCTTTGAACACATTCAAGCATTCCGTGCCAAACAAACCACTTATCTGCGGAGTCATCAGCCTGCTTGATATTGCAAGCTAAGTTAATATTTTTAACGATCGTCCCTTACTGTCTCTATCGAACTTGGAATTGCTATTTAACATTGGATCCACATTTTGCAGGGGAGGAAGATGCTAGAATCGGAACCTTCAGAATCCTGATCGCTTTACTGGGGATAGCCCCCGCATCTAAGAAAATTCCTATGGTCATGACTTCCGCCACGCCGCTCGCTGTCGAAAAACCACCCTCCAAAGTCGAAGGCATCAAGGAACGCAGTGATTTTCTGCGTGAACCCGTCGCCTCTGAACTCAAAAATGAGCTGAATTATTTCTCCGAAGATGCAATTCAACTTATGAAGTTCCACGGATCCTATCAACAGGACAACCGAGAAAACCGCATCAAAGGTCAGGAAAAAGACTACCAAATGATGCTGCGGACCCGCAGTCCTGGTGGTTTCGTTCCGCCTGAGCTTTACCTTGCCCTCGATCGCCTCTCTGATCAGTACGGCAACCACACCATGCGGGCGACCACACGCCAAGGCTTCCAACTCCACGGCATCCTAAAGCGCAATCTTAAAGAGACGATCGCTGAAATTGTCAAAAACATGGGTTCGACCTTGGGCGCTTGCGGAGACCTGAATCGCAACGTTATGGCTCCTCCCGCTCCATTTAAAAATCGACCCGAATACATTTTGGCGATCGAATATGCGAACCGGATTGCCGATTTATTAACGCCTCAAACCGGGGCCTACTACGAGATTTGGCTGGATGGAGAGAAAGCCATTTCCGCTGAAGAGCATCCTGATGTCATTGCAGCCCGCAGTCGTAATGGCAACGGCACCATCATTCATGACTCCGAAGAGCCGATTTATGGGTCGCTCTATCTGCCTCGGAAGTTCAAAGCAGCGGTAACGGTTCCCGGTGACAACTCGGTGGACTTGTTCTCTCAGGATTTGTCTCTGGTGGTGATTAGCAATCCAGATGGCAGCCTCAAGGGGTTTAACATCTATGCAGGCGGCGGATTAGGCCGGACTCATCGGAAAGAAGAAACATTTGCTCGGCTTGCGGATCCGATCGGCTATGTCGAAGGTAAGGATGTTTATGATGCGGTGAAGGCAATTGTCTGTACTCAGCGCGACTATGGCAACCGTAACGATCGTCGTCAGTCCCGCTTGAAGTATTTGATCAACGAGTGGGGTGTGGAGAAATTCCGCACTGAGGCTGAGCAGTATTTTGGCAAACCCTTCAAACCGATGAAAAAGGTGGAGAAATGGGTTTACCTTGACTTTTTAGGTTGGCAAGATCAGGGCGACGGCAAGCATTTTGTCGGAATTTCTATTGAAAATGGTCGAGTTAAGGATGACGGCGAGTTTAGACTCAAATCTGCCCTGAAAAAGATTATCGAAACCTATCGCCTCCCGATGATCTTGACCCCAAGTCAAAATGCGATTTTGTACGATGTTCGGCCAGAAGATAAGCCTGCGATCGCCCAAATTCTTGCGGACCACGGCATTAAGAGCGAAACCGAGATTGACAGTCTAGAACGCTATTCCATGGCCTGCCCTGCACTTCCACTGTGTGGTCTTGCAACCGCCGAAGCCGAGCGGGTATTGCCTAGTATTTTGGAACGGATGCGAAATGTTCTGATTAAAGTTGGCTTGCCTGACGAGTCATTCATCACTCGGATGACGGGTTGTCCGAATGGCTGTGCCCGCCCCTATTTGGCGGAAGTTGGCTTTGTGGGCAACGGGGCTAACCAGTATCAACTGTGGCTCGGTGCATCACCCAATCAAACGCGGCTAGCTGAGGTATACATCGAAATCCTCAACGCTGATGATCTGGAAACGACCCTTGAGCCTGTGTTTGCCTTCTTCAAAAAACGTCGTCGTAAGGACGAGAGTTTTGGCGATTTCTGCCATCGTTTGGGTTTTGAAGCGATCCGGGCGTTTGCGGAATCCTATGGGAAACCACCGACTGGCCGATCGACTCCCGACCAGCGCAAACGGGTCACATTGAGAGATGCGATTTATTTGCAACTTCAAGAGGTCGCCCTTTCTCAAGGCAAAACCATGGCCGATTTGGCGACCGAATTGATTGATAAAGCGTTAAATTCTCCGTCGGTGCCGGATGCAGCAGTAGCATCGTCTCAAGTGGATGAGGATTAATTAAATTATCATTCTCGCAACGCATTCACGACCCGATCGAGTCCGACGGACCGAGATGCTTTAAATAAAACCCGATCGCCCGGTTTAAGGATTTCCTTGAGTCGGGCGATTACTTGTTCATGGGTCTCAAATCCTTCAGACGGCACCGATCGGGCATGGCTCATTAACGCTTCTGCTTCGGCTGGATCCGCCAATACTAATAATTGATCAAACTGTAAGGCTTGGACCCGATCGCCCACCAGTTCATGAAATTCAATCGAATAATCCCCCAACTCCTTCATCGTCCCCAGCACCGCAATTCGTCGTTTCCCTGCGGTTTGAGACAGCAATGTTAAGGCGGCTAACATGGATTCCAGACCCGCATTATAGGTTTCATCCAGCAACACCACATCCCCCGCTAATTCATAGCGCTTTGCCCGCCCACCGGGAAGATCCACCGATAGACCTTGTTCAAATGGGGTCCACTCCAATCCTAAAGCGGATGCCACGGTCAATGCCCCAAGATAATTAATGGCATTGTGTTCACCCGGAAGGGGCAGGGGGAAACTTTGCTGGCCGATCGTAACTCCGCCCGCCAGCGACTCAGACTGATAGGTTCCCCGGACATCGCCGTTTGTGAATCCATAGGACAACGTTTTTCCTTGCCAAACCTTGCGTGCGGTTTCCATCAATAACGCATTATCTGCATTCAAAATCGCGATGCTATCCTTCGGCATTTCAGCCAGTAATTCACACTTCGCATCGGCGATCGCTTCCCGTGATCCCAGCAATTCAATATGCGCCGTCCCGACCGTACAAATCAGTCCGATCGTGGGTTCCGCAATCAACGCCAATTCTGCAATCTGTCCTGCACCGCGCATTCCCATCTCGACCACTGCAAAATCATGGTCCGATCGCAACTCTAAAAGCGTCTTCGGCACCCCGATTTCATTATTAAAGTTCGCCTGAGTTTTAAGCACCTTGCCATAATTCGACAGCACCGCTGCAATCAATTCTTTACTAGTCGTTTTACCGACCGAACCCGTAATCGCAATCACCGGAATCGTGAACTTACGTCGCCACCATCGCGCAATAGTCTGGTACGCCTTCAACGTATCTGCCACAACAATCACAGGTAAATCACCTGCATCAAACTCGTTATCTACGATCGCAGCCCTCGCACCTTGTCCGATCGCCATAGATACATAGTCATGGCCATCAAAATTTTCGCCCCGCAATGCAACAAATAGTTCACCGACTTGAACCCGTCGGCTGTCCGTGGTGATGCCTTGGGCGATCGTGGAATCAGGAATATTCTGGGCAATGCCTTGAATTTCGGCGGCGATCGTGGAAAGTTTTGCGGTGAAGGAAGAAGACATGATAAGTCGATTTTTAACGGTGCCCCTATTGAAAACGTTCCTGTCCCCTTTGACAATCTTTTGACCGGAAAGCTCGACAAGCCCCTGGCTTTAGACATGGGGAAGGAAAGCGCCGCGACTGACCAACGGGAAGAAGAAATATAATATAATTAGCCATAAGTAGGAATAACCTTTTTTCGATGATTTGCTTTGAAACGGTGAAACTCCGGCAACGGCCATATCCGACTTGATTCGGAACAGGTAAAGGGCAAGCAGCATGGCAAGGAGAAACAAAGGACTCGGAAAGTATACGCAAAGGCTAATTTTCAGTCGGAGTGGGTAGCGGCATCTTTGAATATGCCTCTGTCAGCTATTTTAGTTGGCAGGAATCCCCGTCCCTTTAGGGCTGGGGAGATTCAACAAATCCTTTTTTATGAAGAGGGTTGGCAAATTCGCGTTTTTTGCTATGATAGCTGAGCTTGAGAAATCAAGTGACCTCGGCTTATACCATGCGGATATGGCGGAATTGGTAT
>JAYUEW010000124.1:0-6479 GCA_043739045.1 Synechococcales cyanobacterium | reverse complement strand
CTGAAGATGGCTCAAATTTGTCATTTCATAGGTATGGGGAATCACCGCAACCTTAAACCAACTCCCCGCCGCATCACAGTCCGCGATCGTCAAACTAATCCCATTAATCGCCACACTTCCCTTGCGTAACACATAATTCGACACGTTTGGATCTCCCGTCCGAAAGGTCATCTCCCAAGATGTCGCCGACTCGACCGCCGACTCCAGCTCTCCCAATCCATCTACATGTCCCGTGACAAAATGTCCGCCCAGCTTACCTCCTAACCGCAGCGACGTTTCCAAATTCACCATGCCGCCTCGCCCATATCCCAATGTCGTCAGATTCAAAGTCTCCGGTGAAATTCCCGCCACAAACCCCATCGGATAGATCTTCTCCACCGTCAAACAAACCCCATCCACCGCCACACTATCCCCAATTTCTAACCCCTTCAGCACAGAACTATGGCTAGGCAGTCCGCCAATTTCCACATGCTCCGCATCCAACACCTGCAACGTCCCGATCGCCTGCACTAATCCCGTAAACATCCTGCCCTTCTCCCCAAATCGTACTTGTGCGATCAATCATCCGACAACCCCATTACTTTATCGCGTCCTCACGGTGCTGAGTTGGCCCAACTAGACTCTCTAAAATTGATATCGAGATTGATATCGAGGAAGTATTCTCATTTTTGTTATCTTATTCACACTGAATCGCTGAAACTAGTCAGCAATGTTACGGAGTTCTGTTGCATATTTCAAATAGCTCCCCGACAATAGAGCCATAGGTCATTCGATATTTTTTCTAACAAATTCTTTTATCAGATGCCCTTCGTTGGGAATGAGTATTCTTCAGGCAACCCCCATGATTGAGATGCGCGTTACGGGAATTGCAATGGATGCGGCCACCCGCAGTCCGATCGTTCTGCTTAAAGACTCCACCGGGCGGCGTGCCCTACCGATTTACATTGGCGAAGATCAAGCAAAAGCGATCGGGAGCGTCCTGCAGCAGCATGTTTCGCCCCGACCCAACACCCATGACCTATTGGTTAATATGCTTGACGCATGGGGCATGGAGCTAGAAAAGGTGATTATCCATTCCCTGAAAGACAACACCTTTTATGCCCTTTTAATCGTGCGTCAAGGCGATATGGTTCGAGAAGTTGATGCCAGACCCAGCGACGCTATTGCCCTAGCATTGCGATCGAATTGTCCCATTTGGGTGATGGAAGAAGTGGTCGCCGATGCCTCAATTCCGGTCGATCGTGATGCTGATGAAGCCGAGCGTCGAGCCTTCCGAGACTTGGTTTCGGACATCAGCCCATCCCAGCTTATCCATCGAAGCCGCTACGGAACTTAGCTAAAGTCTGTAGCTACAGTCTGTCGTGACTCGTAATTTTTACTATCCCTTTTAGTGGACTATTCCATGCAGATTGGGAGTATGGCAGGTCAATCGATTGGTGTCTTGGATTAGAGAAATTCAACTGTGATCTCCTGAATGGCAATGCTTTCGCCAACGAGTGTTAGCCGATCGAGTTGGCAGGCTTGCAGTAACTTGACCACTTCAGGACTAATCTGATCATGCATTTTGTCAACCTGTTGAAGTACCGAAACCTCTCGGGCATAGTCTTGTTGACTAGAAAGTTCTGCCATCGCTTCGGGACTTCCTTGTTGTAACCAATATAAAATTAGATTCAAGGTCGAAAGTGGATTGCGTAATTCTTGATGAAAATAGTTCAGGAGACCATCATGGGCCGCGATCGTCGTCGGTTTTGTTGTCCGAGTACTGAGTTGTTGAAGCAGAGCCTCTTGTTTCGTTAACCTAGCCGCGATCGCGCTTAGCAATTCATCAATTGCAAATGGCTTAAACAAATAGTCGTCAGCCCCAAGCTCCATACCTCGACGGAACTCAAGTCTCGTCGTTCGGGCCGTTAAAAAAATAAAGGGCATCGCTCCAGTATCTGGATTTTCCCGGAGCTTTTGCAATACCCCAAATCCATCTAACCCTGGCATCGAAATATCACACAGAACTAAATCAGGACGTTCTTTGAGTGCAATCTGCAATCCTGTCTTGCCGTTGTCCGCTGCGATCACTCTAAAGCCCTGAATTTCCAATAAATCGACTATCGATTCCCGTACAGTTAATTCATCTTCAATGATTAGGACGGTCTTCATAATCGCTCACACCACGATAGATCACTTATTAGCCAAGACAAAATCTCAGTGGATAGGGCATCCCCTACTCAATTGGTTAAGTCTAGAATTCCCAAACTGGTAGATTAGTCAACGTGGCAACTAACTTTATCATTAATTTCTATGACTAATTTTTATCCTTCGCCTGTAACTGTAACGTAACTTTAAATGTACTCCCTTGATTTTCTACACTTTGAACTGCGATCGTGCCGCCATGTAGCTCAAATTTGCTGGTAAATCTGCTGCGAGGTCGTAGAAGATGCTTAAGAGAATAAGACAACATGACTGACAACAGATCGTTCTAAATCTTGGCTTTAGGTTTCCCATCGATCGGTTCCCGGCACCCTGTAAAGTAATGAAGTTGGTGTGTTTAATTAGGTCTAGAGTGTGAGGTCAAATGATTCAGGCGTTAGCAGAAATAGTGCCCGTGACGCTCTGGGATGCCCTACCCTCCGAGATGGCCCATCGTTTACAACAAGCATTACAGCCTAATCTGTTGCCGATCGGATTAGTGATTCCCAGTACCGTAGAGCAGCTTAGTGCGGTTGTGACCAAGCTTCATCACGATCGAATTGCAATGGTCCCGATGGGTAGCGGCAGCAAACTCGATTGGGGTGCTTCTGTGTCTCAGCCCGCCGTATTTATCTCCACTGAACATCTAAATAAAATCGTTGATCATGCGATCGGAGATTTAACGGTAACGGCCCAAGCAGGGATTAAATTCGAGGCATTACAGTCTATTTTGCAACAATCGGGTCAATTTTTGGCAATCGATCCGAGTTGTCCGTCTGGGACCCTGGGCGGCATTGTGGCAACGGGGGACTCGGGGGCGTTGCGGCACCGATACAATAGTGTTCGGGATATGGTGTTGGGGATTGAGTTTGTCCGATCGGATGGGAAAATCGTCAAAGCGGGCGGGCGGGTTGTAAAAAATGTCGCGGGCTATGACTTAATGAAGCTGTTGACGGGATCCTATGGAACTCTCGGAATTCTGTCTCAAATCACGGTGCGGCTCTACCCAAACCAAGAAGCGTCCCAAACTATTTTGTTGGCGGGTGATCCCGAGATATTGCAACGGGCCATTCAGGGAATTTTGAATTCGGGGCTTACACCGTCGGCCATGGATTTACTATCTCTTGGCACAATGAAAGTGTTGGAGTTAGGTTCTAGTATGGGATTGTTGATTCAATTTCAAGGATTAACGGAAAGTGTTCAAGAGCAATGCGATCGGGTTTTGGAACTAGGCAAATCATTGTTTCTTAATGCTGAGATTCAAGCTATTGATCAATTACTTTGGAATCAGGTTTCTCAGGCGCTTAGTCATTCTATGGTGCAGGGTCATGTCGTTTGTAAGTGGGCGGTCCGATCGAATCAAACCGTTTCGACATTGCTGCAAGTTCAGGCGATGGTTCCAGATGCCATCGCTCGCTTTCATGTCAGTGGCGGGCTGGGGCAATTGCAGCTTAAGGGTGATGTGGCGGGTGATGTGGTGCAAAAAATCCGATCGATTTGTGAATTGAATGGTGGGTTTTTAAGTATTCTAATGGCTCCGAGCGATCTCAAGTCTGAACTTGATATTTGGGGTTTTCGAGGGAATGGCAGATCTTGGATGCGATCGATTCAGCAGCAGTTTGATCCGTTGAATATCTTGAGTCCGGGACGAATGGAGAGTTGATATGTTGAGTATTACAATCGATCGGTTTACAGAATTCTGTAGACAATACTTCTACAGAATTAAGCAAATTTTTTCCCTCAGAAAGATGTATCAAATCCTTCCCCCAGGTTTACGTCAGTCCCTCCAAAACGGTGAAACTCGCTGGATGATTGGGCTGATTGTATTGGGTTGTCTATTGCGATTGGTTTGGGCGGAGGATATGGTGTGGAAAGGGGATGAAATTTGGATGTATCAGACGGCAAGAGCTGTGGTTGACGGTCAAATACCCTACCCTGCTTTGGGGATGTACACTAGTATGGGATTTCTGAATCCAGGACTGGGCGTTTGGTGTTTTATTGCCTTAGCTTGGGTTTCAAAAGATCCCATTGCTATGGTGTATTGGGTGATGGGATCGAATATTGTGGCGATCGGTTTATTTGCTGCATTCGTTCGTCGCTATATCCCCCAATCTGAACGATCGATTTGGTTTTGGGGTTTGACAATGCTAAGTGTAAACCCTTTGGCGATTCATTTTTCGCGTACGTTATGGACTAATGATATTTTACCTTTTGTTGGATTTTTTGTATTTGTGGGTCATTGGTTTCGCCAAACTCGATCGGGAGCATTCACTTGGGGATTAATCGGAACCTTGATTGGCCAAATTCACATGAGTGGATTCTTTTGGCAAGGGGCGTTGGTCTTAGTAAGCTTGTGGAAAGAGAAACCCTGGAAAGGTTCATTCTGGAAGCATCAATCTAAAAATAGTCGTCAGACTCGCTGGGGCTTTTGGCTTTTGGGTACTGGAATCGGGATTCCTTCGCTGGTACCTTGGATCGCCCAGATGGGAGGAACTGCGGCGACGGTTGAGCGTCCAAGTTGGGCTGAAATTCTGACACCCAATTTCCCTCTACATTGGTTGTTATCGGGTTGGGGATTGAATTTAGAATACAACCTGGGTGAAGAGTTTTGGCGATCATTTATTCAAGAACCCAGAATCTTGGGGATCCCAAGCTTTGGCTCAGCGATCGCACTTTTGTTGCTAGCCGTAAGTGCGATCGCTGCGCTGGTTCGTTGGTGGCGTGATCGAGATCAAGTTAAACCCCAATTTGTTATTACTGATTACTTTTGGGCAGGTGGAGTAGTCATGCCACTATTGCTGTTGTTGGCAAGAGTCCGAGTGCCAGCACAGTATTTAATTGTACTGTATCCATTCATTCAGATTTGGGCAGCTTGGTTAGAACGCGGACGAATGCGATCGTTGATTCTAATTTGTGCCGCTCAACTCTTCTTGAGTATTTGCTTTTTAACGTTCATTCACATCCATGGTGGCAATTCAAATTGGCCTTATGGTTTGGTTTATCACTTACATCCATTACAAAATCCGTAACTGATATGAAATTACCTGAATTAGATTCTGAAACGATCGATCGTGTTCTGGAAATGGCCTGGGAAGATCGAACCCCCTTTGAAGCGATCGAACTTCAATTTGGTCTGAGTGAGCCGCAGGTGATTGCGGTAATGCGCCGTGAAATGAAAGAATCCAGCTTTCGGATGTGGCGCAAACGGGTGACAGGGCGGGCGACGAAACATGCCGAGCAACGAGATTTTGTTGCAGGTCGATTCCGATCGCAGAGCCAAAAGGGATCATCTTAAGAGTCTAAATTTGGAATTGACAGCACTACAGTTACTCATTTTTATGAGCAATATAATTACGGAGTTTTAAAAGTTGGCGCTTTTCTTTCCCTTCTTTCAGCGCTAATTCATCAAGTGTTTCCACAAATTTTTTGATGGACTCCTGAAGATCTGTGACAAACTTTTGCTGATTTGATATTATAACTATTTGATTTCCGTAACTTAGATGAATACTGTCTAGGTCGAACCTAAATATAATGTCATCAGGTTCGACTAAGGGATCAATTCTTATAGTCTTACCAGTTTCAGAAAGTTGAATACCATCTACGAATGCTTCAAGAAAAGCATCTAAGTAAGTACAGCTATCTTCTAGGTTTCCCACATCACCAATAATACTTATTTCGCCGAGTGGATCATAAACATCAAGATCATCTTCGCTGTCCAGTTTCCATTTTACGTAACTCATCTTATATCTTCCTAGTGATTACGAATAATTGGAATAGCCTAACGATCGCGAGAAAAGAACGATCGTTAGCCCTGAACCTATTACGATAAAGAATCTCTATCGCGGTAATCGCCAAAGTAGTAGGTTTGACTGTGATCCAAATTCAAGAAATGGAAAATCAATTTAACTAAGTTTAGGTCCGATCGTTATTTAGAGGATTCATACATTTTCTTAGCAATGCCACATTTACTCTGGTAGTTTATATTGCGCAACAATTCGTTTTGCAAACTCAGGAACATGGCGTTCTAGTTTTTGTGAATAATTCCGTTTTACAAACAGATAGTTGCGGGTAAAGTGAGAATCAATGGAAAATCTCGCATATTCCAGACCCTTTGGACCAATGCGTTTAATCACCACACCCATCGCTTTCGCCACCCACATCGGTAACGTCATGGCATTGTCATAGGCCGCAATCCCTTGTTGGACAGCAGCTTTCCGATCGCCTTGGCTGGTCACAGGTTTAGTTGTAATCGCATCTTGAATTAAATCCAGCATTTCCGCACCCGTTTCATTGCGCAC
>JAYUEW010000123.1:0-3704 GCA_043739045.1 Synechococcales cyanobacterium | reverse complement strand
ATGGGACAATAGCGTTGCCATTAAAGTTCCCTTAAAACCTACGATCGGTTTCAGCCAAATGGCTTAGGCTGGCTGATCTATGACGCGAGGTAGGCCCATACTGTAATTTAGCGCTCGCACATTCAAGTTATAGGAGATTTCTCCAGCTTGTAGCATCGATCGAACAAAATGTTCTAGATCTGAACCAATACGACGAAGGTTGTAGTCCGTCAGGTCCGCGCCGCTGTAGGCCTCTACCAACTCATCGAATTTCTGATACACCGTTTGTAAGCTATCCGTAGACCAGATAAACTCATTATCAGGATCTACATCCATGGTCAACACCGTTTCACTAGGAATCAGTTCACTATCCTGAATTTCTGCGGTAAAAATATGAATGTGTCGAGTTGTAGACTTTAGAATGGTCATCATAGGAACTTACGCTCGATCGGTTTCAGTGCTTCTCTTTAGCCGTAATCATTGTAAACCGATCGACGACTCATTGTGTATTGATGAATCGTTTGAAAAGACAAATAAATCCAAAAAGGGGGTTTGAAAAGTCAATGGTTATGACGATTAGGTCCGACCCCTAACCCTTTTGAAAAGGGAGAACTAGAATTCAACTCCTAGTCTTCCTGACTAAGGGGATTTGGGGGGATTTGGTCTTTTCATGCAGCCGAAAAGTTCTCAAACACCCTCTCAAACCTTTCCCCTAGTCGCTTCGGTACTCGGTTATATGCAATTTCTCAAACTGCTTTTCATTCGTCATGCTGAATCCACGGGCAATACTGAAAAACGGATGCAGGGTCAAGGTGAATACCCCCTAACGGAAAAAGGTCAGCAACAGGCGGAAAAGCTGGGTCAGCTCCTTCTGCGCGAAGGTTGGACCCCCTCCCACATCTATAGCAGTCCCCTCAGACGCACACTGCAAACTACCAAAATCGCTCTGGCCCCATTTCAAGACCGATCGCCCGCCTTTGTCCGAGATTGGACCAATAGCGTTAGCGTCGCGGAAGACCCGGAGCCTATCATTATTGCTTACATGGATGATCTGCGCGAATTTCACAATGGTATTTTTCAAGGGCTAACCTGGGTTGAAGCCAAGGCCCGCCATCCTGAACTCTGTGCCAAACTTGAATCTACGCCTGAATGGATCCAAGTGCCCGAAGCCGAGTCGTTAGTAGAGATTCGCGATCGTGCCCACCGGTTTATTTGCAAAATTCTCAACCGCCACAAAAATAAGGATAAGTTGTGGATCGTCAGTCACAGCGGTTTCCTGCCCCATCTGATTGCGGAGCTTTTGGGCATGGATCGATCGTGGCGAATTTCGTCTCACAATACGGCCATGTTTGAATTTTGGATCGATCGCGACAGGTGGCATCTACAAAATGAGAATCGGCTGAACACAGATCTTTGGCAAATTCGACGGTTTAACGATTATCGTCACTTGATGGACGACTAGGGGTGAAAATCCTAAATCAAAACTTTAATGATTTAATGCTATTGGATCTAAAAAGTTGTGCTTAGATGAGTGGTATATTTCGGACTCTTGTTTTAAGCCATCATGTCTACCGTCACTAATCCCGCCAATGATATTCGTAAGCAAGCCCACCAAGGGAGCGTCGCTGCGATTATCCAAGTTCTAAACCAGGAACTCTCTGATTTGGGAGTGCGGACGCGGGCGGTCTACGACGGTGGACTACTACAGCTTCTATGTGAAGCCGACACCCCTACTCAACTTAATCAAGAAACGCTGCCCGATCGGATTAAAGAAATTCTAGAATTACTGGCCCCTCGCGGAGTCCGCCGAGTCAATATCAATAGCCGTATTGTCCGTGAGCAACAACTTTTATGGCTGGATGAAGTTAACCGGGAGCCAGAAAAGCTGCTTTGGTACAAAGAAGTTAATTTAGTGCGGCCTAATTTTCTCAAGACCATGATGGAAGACATTCAAGATTCTATGTCTAACCGATCGGATCAAATTGGTGGCCCGTCCGCTCGTCAACAACGGGAAAAAAAACAATTCTGGCGTGGAATTATCGGCGGAATTGGGGCAACGACGGCATTACTTGTGCTGGGCTGGGTCGTTTTTAGCCTGATGAATAAACCCAGTGAAACAACATCGACAACTAGCAATCTAGCAAAACCACCAGAAACAAAACCACCAGAAACAAAACCACTAGAAACAAAACCACTAGAAGCAAAACCGCCAGAAGCAAAACCGCCAGAAGCAAAGCTAACGGATAGTCCAGAAGCCTTCTCGACGGCTGTTCGCCTAGCAGAAGAAAGTGCCGCATTAGGTAGTAAAGCCCAAACATCCGCAGATTGGCAAACGATCGCAGATAAATGGGGTAAAGCATCAGAGCTAATGGCCCAAGTGCCCCCAAGCGACAAAAACTATACGATCGCTCAAGACCGCACCACTCGCTACAAAAATAATCAAGAGGCAGCTTTAAATAAAGCTAAATAAAGCAACTAATTTCTTAAATTCCTAATCCACACTGCGACCTTTCTTACGGGGTTCTGACGACGATCGGCTATTGGGAATTGAGACTGGAGCTTGCTCGATCGCACGACTGACTTGACGATGGGTTTGAAAATATTTCAGCCACTCACTCGGCGCATCCATCGTTTCGCCGCCATGCTTCGTCCAGCGCGATCGGACCTTACACAAGATTGGCGTATTCACACAAGCCCCGGACACAATCACCTGTCCTTTGGTCAGCGCAGGTAACTCCTTCAGCAAATCTCGTCCCGCCGCCTCAACGCCATACTTCAAGCTATCTTGGTCCACCGGATTAATAATTCTCATAATGAACTGACTCATACATTGGGACAGCACATCGGCATCAATTTTCCCTGGACGCTGTGTAATTAATCCCACGCCCATCCCAAATTTCCGCCCCTCACTCAGAATAGTCCGCAAAATTTGCTTACAGCGTGACGGTTCATGAGCTGGGGCAAACCGATGGGCCTCTTCAATCAACATAAAAACCGGATAGGGCAAGTAACTTTCATCTCCCGGCTGAATTTTTTCGCGGGCCGTATTCATTCGCGCTTGGTTGGTTTGCCGCAGCACCGCCGCACAAATTACCTGCTGTTCTTCCTGGGAAATTTCATTCATCTGCAAAACTGTCACCTGACCGGGCTGAAACAAATCCCGAGGCGCGACCGTATGCTCAAAGGTGTGGAAATATTGCGATCGTTCCAGCCCTTCCAACTTCCACTCCAACGCCTGAACCGACGACCCCATTTTTTCATTCCCCTCATCATCCACCTGGGTATCGGCCTCCCGCACCGCCGCAATCAAATCTTGTATGCTCCATCTCGCCTCGCCTTTACGATGACGGTGCAAAATCCGAAATGCCTTGTTCAAGATGGCCTGCTGTCGCTCACTCATTCCAGGTAGCAGCATCAGTAAATCGTAATAATCCAGCGATGACAACCGAATCCGAATATGATCGGGCGTCATCATTTTGACTTTGGGTTGATAGCCATCCTTGGGATCAAAAAAACGATCGTTCGTTTGCATTTCCTGAAGGGTGCCATATTCACCGTGCGGATCAAAAATTAAGACGGCAGCCCGATTCTGCGGAGCCATCAGTTCTTCAATGAGTACGCCCGCTGTGTAGGATTTCCCTGATCCCGTCCCCGCCAAAATCGCCATGTGGGTACTGACTAACTCCTTAACATCGATTGCCACTGGCACCGCATTCGCACCCCGC
>JAYUEW010000122.1:0-26324 GCA_043739045.1 Synechococcales cyanobacterium | reverse complement strand
ACAGAATTCGTAATTACTCCTAAGAACGGTGTAAATTTTGAATGGTTCTATTCTCTTCGATTCCTCGGCTCATGACTTCAAAGCGTATTTTCGTGACTGGTGCCAGCGGTTGCATTGGCCACTACATCGCAGATCAACTCATCCGAAACACTGACCACGAGATTTTTCTCCTTGTCCGAGATCCGAGTAAACTCAAATTTGATTACCAAGTTCGTTCCAATATTCATCTTATTCAAGGCGACATGCGGGCGATCTCCGACCATCGTGAGCTGTTGCTGACCATGGACAGTGCTATTTTGATCGCGACATCTTGGGGCGATGCAGAAGAGACTTACACCATCAATGTCACTAAAACGTTGGAACTAATCGATCTGCTGTCCGGCGATCGGTGTGAGCAAATCCTCTATTTCTCAACCGCCAGCATCCTCGACCGCGACAATCAGCCTCTTGCTGAAGCGGGGAGTCTTGGAACCGATTACATCCGCACAAAGTATCAATGCCACGAGAGGCTGCTTCAGTTGCCGTTGAAGTCCAAAATTACGACTATCTATCCCACGCTTGTTTTTGGCGGAGACGATCGCTTTCCTAAGTCACACATTACAGCAGGCTTACCGGGCGTGGTTAAGTGGATGGAACTAGCCCGTTTTTTAAAAGCAGATGCCAGCTTTCACTTTAGTCATGCCTACGATATTGCCCAAGTGGTTTGTTATTTGGTAGATAATCCCCCTGGTGAAGACGATCGGCGCGATATTGTCACAGGCCACGATCGGTACAGTGTTCAACGGGTGATTGAGGAAGCGTCCGTGTATCTAAAAAAACCCATCTATTTCCAATTTCCACTTACCCCTTGGCTAATTGATGTAATTCTACAAGTCTTCAATATTGAAATGGCAGACTGGGATCGCTTTTCTATTATCCATCGCCATTTTACCCACAAAAATATTGTCAATCCTTCGACCTACGGCCTTATTTCGATCGCCCCAACCCTTGCCGATATTCTTAAAACTTGTGGGGTGGAAGAGGTTAGACCCCAACTTTCAAACAAGTAGGGTATTAAAAATCCGCTCTCTGTCAATGGGGCAGACCAGCGGAAGTCGAATCGTTGAAAATTCTTAAGTCAAATTCTTAAATCAGATTAATGCCGCGCAATACCTTGAATAGCCCGATCGCTACTACGAAAGAACCGCCCAAAAACACAACGTACAAAATTGCAGAATCCATTTCATTATCTCCTGAATCATTTCTCTACATAGGACTATACAACGATTTCAGCACCATAGCGGATCACAACGTGGCACAATAGAACCCCTGCCTACTTCTCATCATCATGCAATCCATCATTCCCGTCGCTTTGCCCGATAAGCCTTATTCGATCGTTATTGCTCCTGGGAGCTTGGATACGATCGGCACTTGGATGACGGATAAATTGGACAGCCCTAAGCCGCTAGGTCGGAAAGCTCTTCTGGTTTCTAATCCAACAATTTTTAAACATTACGGCGATCGGGTCCTACAATCCCTCACAAATGCTGGGTTTACCGTTGCCACCGTGATTCTTCAACCGGGCGAACGGTACAAAACTCCTGCGACCTTACAAAAAATCTATGACGCGGCACTGGCTCACAGGTTAGAGCGATCGAGTGTCATGGTGGCGTTGGGGGGTGGGGTGATTGGTGACATGACAGGATTTGCAGCGGCGACGTGGTTGCGGGGCATCAATGTTGTACAGGTGCCGACGAGTTTGTTGGCGATGGTGGATGCTTCGATCGGGGGGAAAACGGGCGTAAATCATCCTCAAGGCAAAAATTTAATCGGTGCCTTTCATCAGCCAAAATTGGTGTTGATCGATCCGCAGGTTTTGAAAACGCTTCCGGTGCGGGAACTGCGAGCGGGAATGGCGGAGGTGATTAAATATGGCGTGATTTGGGATGCGGAGTTGTTTGGCAAACTAGAAGCGGCAAAACGACTCGATCAATTGCGATTTATTGGTAATGAACTACTGCAAGATATTTTGTCGGCATCGTGCGGGGCTAAGGCGATCGTGGTCGCGAAAGATGAAAAAGAATCAGGGTTACGCGAGATTTTGAACTATGGTCATACCCTTGGTCATGCGGTTGAAAGCATCACGCAATACAAAGTTGTGAACCATGGGGAAGCCGTTGGCATTGGAATGGTCGCTGCTGGAGAACTGGCGGTGAATATGGGGCTTTGGAAACGGGAAGAATGCGATCGGCAAAATGCAATTATTGAAAAATGTGGTTTACAAACAATGCTTCCTCCCAATTTAGATCTTTCTCAAATTATTGCTTTGACGCAGAATGATAAAAAAGTGCAATCCGGTAAAGTTCGTTTTGTACTGCCCTCTACGATCGGCTCTGTCCAGATCAATGATCAAGTGACCCCGGAGTTAATGAACACCGTATTAAAAACAATGTAATGCTGCCATTTTGCTGATTTTCATTTTGCTGATTTTGTAGGCTTTTGCACAAGGGAGATGAAGCCCCATGAAGCACGGTCATCTTTCTTGGACCGATCGCCTCAAGTACAGACTCCGAGCTAGTTTTTCGACAAAACCGAAATGGAAAGATTGGATCTTTTCTATGGTTTGTATTGTGATCTACGGTGTGGTTTTTCTGCCGATCGGCTTCAGTATGGGGTTTCTCCATTGGCAACCTGTTGTAAATCCTTGGGTGTGGATAAATGTTTCGATTACCTCGTTGATTATGCCGGGATTGAATGAAGAACTTATCTTTCGAGTTTTGATCATTCCCCATCCCACAGAACCGATCGGACCGATTGCCCGACAAAAACTAATTGTTTTAAGCTGGATTCTATTCTTACTTGCGCATTTGGCTCCTTGGACACCTGCCTTTTTCCACCAACTGCCTTTTCTAATGGGTGCCGGACTGCTGGGCATTCTTTGTACATTGTCCTATATGCAAAGTCGCTGTATTTGGATGCCGATGTTTATCCATTGGGCGATCGTTGTAAATTGGCTTCTAGTTTGGGGTGGCGTTGAAAAATTGCGGTAGTCGGAGGATGTGGGGGATATGGTGACGGATATACCTTCAACGGAGAAGTCTGGGTCAGCATACACTAATCTCCAAGTCGTGAGGCCCAATATTATAACGCTCTGGCACAGGTGGCGCGGTAGGATAAATTGTTGAAATTTTTGATCCCCACCTAGGTATCCCATGAGCACACCTGCATTTTGCGATGGTATTCAGTATTTCGGTGAAACGCCCCAAGGCTTTGAGCAGTATGGCAAAACGGCGGCGATCGGACCCAATGCCAAAGCTGTGAACCCAACCGACCCATCAGCCGCTTATCAATCAATGCTCTACAGTGATGCATTGCGCTATCTGATGTTGCAAATGACAGCCAGTAAAGCATCGGGGCACCCAGGAGGGTTCGCCAGCCAAGCGGAGGCTTATGCGGCGTTGGTGTTATTGGGGCATAAGAATTTTGTGACGGAAGTGGGACACCATGCGCCGGGGTTCTACTGTGCGATGTTCTTGGATCAATCTCTGGAAGATATGGGGATTAAAAATGTTACTAATTTGCGCGATCGGTTCCGGGAACGTCATGGATTGCTGGGGCACTTGTCAGGTCAAATTCCAGGTTTACTCGCTCCGGCAGGTCCATTGGGTCAAGGTCAGCATTTTGCCATGGCGGGGGCGTTGTTGAATCCGGGGGTGTTGTTCCCTTGTACGATCGGTGATGGTGGTTTGGGTGAGCCGTATATCATGAGTGCGATCGGCCATTTCAATACGGCCTATCCAAAGGTGACAAACTTCTTGCCTGTATTGGTTTGGAATGGTTTTTCGCAAGAACATCACAGTATGGTGTCGTTGAAGTCTAATGAAGATATGACGGCATATTGGACTGGGAATGGATTTAAAGAAGTGATTTTGGTGAATGCCAAAGACTTTGATGATCAAAATCAACCCGGTGAATATGTCGATAGTACAATGTTCTCCTTTGAGAAACGTTTAGCATTCAATCAAGCGGTACTTGCAGCGGCAGATAAAGCCGCGAAGTCTGCACTGGGCGGGACATTGA
The DNA here is from genome assembly GCA_043739045.1 of Synechococcales cyanobacterium. Lineage (GTDB taxonomy): Bacteria > Cyanobacteriota > Cyanobacteriia > Leptolyngbyales > Leptolyngbyaceae > JAAFJU01. The sequence goes on along the minus strand of JAYUEW010000122.1, from coordinate 22,265 downwards.
CGGTGATGATTATCAAACAGCTCAAGGGCGCTGGAGTTCATGCTCGCGGTGCGAAATCCCATAATTTATATCCACATCATACATTGGAGAATGCGGATATTGTGGCGGGAATGAAGTCCTGTGCATTGTCACCAGAAGCTTGGGAATTGGTCCGATCGAATTGTGTCCGTGCAGGCGGTGGTAGTTCAAGTAAGGTTGCAGTGACGGAATTCACTCGCCCCGTCCCAGATTTGGGAACATTGCCATTAGTTGAGTTTGAAGTCGGCGGTGAGAATAAGGTCTCTACGACTGCGATGGGTGCGATCGTAGGATATGTCGGCAAAACAGATTCTAATTTCGTGGTCACGAATGCAGATGGGAATGAAGCCTCTGGAATTGCGAATATTAATCAAGTTCTTAAAATCAATCACCCAACGGAAGATCCGCTTTATAATCAATCTCCCGGTGGTCAAGTGTATGAGCCATTGAGTGAAGATGCTTGTGCGGGTTTGGCGGTGGGAATGGCATTGTTTGGGGCACGATCGCTTTGGTGTTCCTATGAGTCATTTGCAATCAATGGTTTACCCATTTGGCAAACCGTGACGCAAGCCATGGCAGAACTCCGCCGTCCTACGCCTTCGACGATTTGTTTATTTACCGCTGGTGCCTTGGAACAAGGTCGAAATGGCTGGACACACCAACGCCCGGAAATCGAAGCGTATTTTGCATCAATGTTGCGCAATGGAAATGTATTTGCACTTTTCCCAACCGATGCAAACAGTACTCAAGTTTGCTATGAATGGGCACTTTCGACGAAGAACAAAGGCGTGACAATTACGGTTAGTAAATCACCATTACCAATTCATACAACCTTTGCTCAAACTCGCGAGGGACTTGAAAAAGGCGGTGTGGTTTTACATGAAAGTGAGGGTTCTAAGACTGTTGTAATTGCTACGATCGGTGACTTGGTTCTTGGTCCTGTTTTGGCTGCTGCAAAACAATTAGAATCATCTGGATTTGGCGTGCGCGTGGTGGCGGTGATTAATCCTCGTCGTTTGTATCGCAGTTCTGATGTTCTTTGGGATACTTGTTCGGAAGCAGATTCTGGGTTCCTGTCAGATGCGGAATTTGATGCATTGTTTGGCGGTGATGCGTTGGTGGGCGTGACGGGCGGTACGGCAAATATGCTGGAACCTGTTCTCCTCCGCAGTAAAGCAAACCGCGATATTTTCGCCTGGAAACGGGGGGAAACGACGGCTTCGGCGGGTGAATTGATGACGTTCAATGGGATTACGAGTGAGGCGATCGCAAAACGGGCGATCGAGCTTGTGGGCTAGGATTGATTGGGCGATCGTCTCTTCTTTGAGAGGGACGATCGACTCTTCTTGAGGAGGGGCGACCCAGTTAGTACTTGAGTTATAAAAGTCAATACATGAATGCCCCCGTCGATCGTATCCGCATCGTCACCGTCCAAGAAATCATCGAAGAACAAAAACGACTTGATATTCTGCTCGCCCTAGAAGTCCTTAAATCTGCGGGAAAACAAATGGAAATTAAGAAAGGTACTCAAGGTACTTTAGATTTAGAGTAAACAAGTGAACGATCGTAATCTTTTTATTCAGCTCAGATCACCTAAAATAATCTGAAAACGTAAGGACAATGAAATGACAACATTGCTGACCAACCTGCAAAGTCAATTGCCAGAATTAGAATGCATTACAGATGAAAATCAAGTGCAACGGCTTTCTCAGGATTATAATTATTTCAGCCCAATTCTACAACCAATCTTTGTCAATAAACGAGCCACCGCCATCCTTCGTCCAACCCACGAAACCGACATATTAACGATCGCAAAATTTTGTGTCACCTATAAAATTCCATTAACCGTGCGCGGCGCAGGCACCGGAAACTATGGTCAATGTGTCCCCTTAAACGGTGGATTCATATTAGACATGACCCGAATGAACTCATTGCTATGGCAAAAGCCAGGGATTGCTTATGTTGAACCCGGAATAAAACTAGCCGCGATCGATCGACAAACCAGGCCCAATGGTTGGGAAATCCGAATGGCCCCCTCCACCTACCGCACCGCAACGATCGGGGGCTTTGTTGGCGGTGGCAGTGGCGGCATGGGTTCAATTACCTATGGACAACTGCGCGATCGGGGCAATCTACGAGCCATCCGACTCGTCACCATGGAAGACGAACCCCGCATAGTAGAACTACGAGGCGAAGACCTACACCAAGTTGCCCACGCCTATGGGACAAACGGCATCATCACCGCCCTAGAAATCCCCTTAGCCCCCGCTTACAATTGGGCCGAAGCGATCGTTACATTTCCGACCTTCATGCAAGCCGCCCACTTTGGCCAAGCCCTCGGAGATGCCGATGGTATTGTCAAAAAATTAGTCACCGTATTCGCAGATCCAATTCCTCAGTATTTCACCGCCCTCCGATCGGTCATCCCAGAGGGCACCAGCGCAGCATTCATCATGGTCTCTGAAGAATCCTTAGAGGCATTGCAAGAACTCGTCACAGAATCAAACGGAACAACAGTACAGTGCAAAACAGCCGAAGAAGCCAGCAAAGGAACCCCCATCTATGAATATACTTGGAATCACACCACACTCCATGCCCGAAATGTAAATCCAAATTTAACCTATTTACAAACCCTACTGATAGGAGATCAAGACTTAAAACGAGTTGAACATTTCTATGAGCATTTCGGGAATGAAGTAATGATGCATCTAGAATTTCTGCGCTGCAATGGCCGATCGACCCCTGCGGCATTGCAGCTCGTTCGGTACTCAACACCCGATCGCTTGCAGGAAATCATTGCCTATCATGAATCTAATGGCGCTATTATTTTCAATCCTCATGCATACACCATTGAAGACGGCGGCATGAAACAAGTAGATCTAGCGCAATTGAAATTTAAACAACAGGTTGATCCCTATGGATTAATGAACCCAGGGAAAATGAAAGGCTGGAACGCTGAACTCTAGAATCTTGTGTTCTAAATCAGCAACTATCACCATTGTCTGGGCATACTATACTCTCAGAGTCAGTTCCAGAGTCATCTATCAGGTCGCTATGTCCTCAGCCACCCCTAATCCCCAAAATACGACTAAAAATACCACTTACAACACTACTTCATACCTCTCGACTAAACGGGTACTTTCCCCAACGGTCGGATTTTATCTACGTAAGCTCATTCGTCGCAATTTCGATCAACTAAAACTTGATGCATCGGGGCGGGCAATGCTAGCGGATGGCTGGGGAGATCTCGATCGGTTATTAACCATCCACCATAATCACAATGATGCCACAATTCAAACCGCCATTGAGCAACTTGAACATTTAACGCGGGCACATCAAGCATTAAGTTCTCAAGGCGCAACGTTTCCAGAAGAACTAAGAGAAACTGAACGATCGATTTTTGCTTTATTAGGATATGAGCTTCAACGCCAAACCGATCGGGGAAATATTTTGGTTGTGGATGACACCCCTACTAATGTCCGAATTTTGACCAATATCTTAATGCATCACGGCTATGAAACCTGTAGTGCTATGAGCGGTGAACGGGCACTGGAAGTTGTCAAGAATTTTGTGCCCGATTTAATCTTGTTAGATGTGATGATGCCAGAAATGGACGGCTATACCCTATGTCAACAGTTGAAAGAACGGGCAGAAACCCACGATGTTCCAGTCATGTTTTTAAGTGCGATCGATACCCCAAATGACAAGATTAAAGCCTTTCAAGTCGGTGGCGTTGATTACATCACTAAGCCATTTAATCTAGATGAAGTACTTGCCCGTGTCGGTCAACAAATCGATCGTCGAAACTTACAAAAGCGATTAGAACAACAAAACTTTCGACTTCATGCTGAGATTCAAAATTCCAAACAGTTAGAAGAACGCTACCGAAGTATCTTTGAGAATGCAATTGATGGAATGTTTCAGTCCACACCAGAGGGCCAGTTCATTACGGCAAATGCATCGCTAGCAAAAATGTATGGATACGTATCTGTCGAAGACCTTTGTACCTCTATCAGCAACATCAGTCAACAGCTTTATGTTCACCCAGACCGTAGAACCGAGTTCATGGGAACTGTGATGCGAAACGGCGAAGTGTCAGATTTTGAGGCTCAGATCTATTGCAAAAATGGCACGATATTATGGATTTCGGAGACGGTTCGATCGGTAAAAGATACTCAAAACAATCTGATGTTTTATGAAGGTACGGTCAGAGACATTACGGACCGCAAGCGGAATAGTGAAATTTTGCGGGTGCGATCGAGTGAATTAGAAGCAACCTTGACTCAGCTCCGTTACAGTCAAGCCAAATTACTGCAACAGGAAAAGATGTCAAGCCTCGGACAGCTTGTGGCGGGAATGGCCCACGAGATCAATAATCCAGTAAGCTTTATTTCAGGTAATTTGGTCTATGCAGAACAGTATTTTGAAGATTTAGTGCGAGCATTTCACGAGGCAGGATTAGTACCGGGAGATGATATTGAATTTGTACTGAAAGACTTACCCATACTGTTGAAGTCTATTCGCACAGGGGCCGATCGGATTCGGTTGATTGTGCAGGCGTTGAAAAATTTCTCGCGCCTTGATGAAGCAGAAGAGAAGGAAGTTGATATTCATGAGGGCATTGAAAGTACATTGCTACTCTTATCTCATCGTCTAGATACGACGGCTAATCGTCCCAAGGTCAAAGTAATTAAGGATTTGGGTTCATTGCCAAAAGTGCATTGTTATCCAGGATTACTCAATCAAGCATTGATGAATTTGATGGGAAATGCGATCGAGGCTTTGGATGCTAGTACGACCAATGGCAAACAACCAAAACTGGAATTACGGACTAAACTTGTGGACCAGAATCAAATTATGATCTGGATTTCAGATAATGGTTTAGGAATGCCAACAGAAGTCCAGAATCGCATTTTCGATCCATTCTTTACCACTAAAGGAGTGGGTGAAGGGACGGGAATGGGACTGGCGATTAGCTATCAAATCATTGTGGAAAAACATGGAGGTCAGCTTGAATGTATTAGCGTGCTAGGGAAAGGCACTGAGTTTGTAATTATTCTTCCGGTGAGTTTGGAAAAGAGCGTTGAAAAAGGATCGTTAGATAACTCCAAAGACCTGTGAAATCGTCAAATTAAGTAATTAAGTTAATAGATGAAACAATCCGATCGCTTCCCTGAAATTGTCACACTTGATATTCCCCATCAATGAATTCATAAAAACAACTAGAATCAACTGAAGCAAATATCAATCTTCTGGGTAACATTTTAATCCTAGATTTAACTCTTTTCCTCACTATGATAAGCAAAATAATAAATAGCGAAACTCTAGCTCAATCGCGTAGCAAAGTTCTTTTCACGATTGGGGGATAACGATCGTGCTTTCAAAATCGCCGCGCCAAGTAAGGCATAGGATAATAATCCGATCGTCGCTAGAGCAAAAGGACCAATAAACGGGATTCCCCCGACTGAATTCCACATCGTATGCAATACCGCCGCCGTCAAATAGCCGACCAGTAATGTCACCGCCGCACCGCGTGGTTTCAAAACGGCCAGCCCAATAGCGTAGCCAAAATATCCGCTGTAAGCCATATGTCCCGCAATAGAACCCAATAATCGGGCAATTAAAATCTGTAATCCTTGCGCTTCACTCGCATCCGCCCCCACCTGCAACGTTGTATTTTGAATAATGGCCGGAACATACTGCCCCATCGTTTCGATCAGCGTAAACCCCATGGCCGATGCGGTTCCAAATAATATTCCATCCAACGGTTCTCGAATGCCATACCGATCGCGCCACCCAGTCGATTGGCCCAATCCAATCAAGGCTAAAACTAGTAACGGCAAGGCTTTCAGCAACTCCTCCATCAACCCTGCACCGAAGAACATATTAATCAAATTCACATTATTATTAGGTGAAATTTGTCCCGGCAAAATCGATCGAAATACTTTAACAAATACTAAAAATATCGGACTTAGAATCAGCCCCACCGTACTCAATCCCACTAACAGGATCACCCACCACGCCTTCAGTTTGCCACAAAGTTGATAAACCCGATAATAGGCGGCAAGGCCCAAATATGCAGCCAAAATCCCATTGAACGATCGCTGATTTCCCACGGCAAAAAACAACGACACCACAGCCACAATTGTCACCACAGCCGGAAGGATATAGGCTTTGCGTCGAATCTCTAACCCGGTCGAAAGAATCGGTAATAACTGCGTCAACGTAACTCGATCGGGGTCTTCAGAACGCCTCGCAACATTGGCGTAGTTGTCTTTATTATGTTCCATTAATCCAGAGCGCTGGAGTGACAAATTGCTGGCGATCGGCCCAAGACTCCTAGCGTTTCCGATCGATCTAGAGTCTGGCGATACTTGATCAAATCTGTACTCCGGACCACTCTGACCTAGAACAATCCGATCGCCATCCTGCAAAACTTGGCAACCCACAAGGCGCTGACCATTGACAAACGTTCCATTGGAACTATTGAGATCGAAAATCCACCAGCGAGACTCGATTCCGAGTGTGGTCACCGGACGAATTTCTGCATGTCGTCGTGACACGGATCCGTAGACCAATGGATCGACTGATATTGAACAATCCAAGTCACGCCCCATGGCCGCGCTGCAACCGGGAACCAATGAATAACAAAACAGGGTCGAATGGTCTCCCGGTTCAATTTGACGTAACGAGGCTCCTAGTATGAATTCCACAATTCCACCCAAACATTGGCAGCCAAGGCTAATATTCAGTCACAGTCAGCAATCATTTTAGTCTAGTGAACATTAGATAAAAGCTCAATCCAGTTAAAGATTAGATCTTGCATCTTTCACGGCTTCTAAGAATGACCATATGCTCAAGGGAATCGTAATCACCAGAACACCTGTTGTCAGCGCACTCCCCCAATCCGGCGTACCTGAGGTCAGCTCAAATACACAACCGACCGCAGCGATCGCGGCGACACAAGACACTCCCAGAAATGTGCTGCTTTTTGTTGTCATCATAATTTAATTCTCTCGTTGTTGTCAAAATGGATTTAAGTGGCGACAGAATCTAGGCGATTGCTTTCACGGTCTTCAAGGAAAATCCTTGTTTTTTTAGTTCTTCTCCAAGGGCGAGATGGTTCGGAATTCGATCGACAAACAGGATGCCATTCAGATGGTCCACCTCATGCTGAATTACCCGAGACAATAAGCCGTCAGCGGTTAAGGTCTTCAGTCGTCCGTGCTCATCTTTGTAGCTAACTTCCACTACATCAAGACGGGTCACATCCATAAAAACACCCACCACGCTCAAGCAACCTTCTTGGTCTGAGACCTTTTCTCCGCCAAGTCTCTTAATCACCGGATTGATGAGTACAAGTGGCTCAATATCCGGCTTATCGATTTCAACGTCAATCACCACGAGCTGCTTATTAATCCCCACTTGCGGAGCGGCCAATCCAATCCCATCTTGGCTGTACATCGTCTGCAACATTTGTCGCACAGTCTCTCGCAGTTCCTCGTCAATTTTAGTGACGCGTTTGGCGGGCTGACGCAACATCTTATCCCCCAACTGAACCACCTCCAGCGGCGGATTTTTCATTTTTTTCTTATTAATCACGATCGACGACGTAGTACTCATGGGTTCAATTCTCGGAAGCAATTCACGCAAATGGAGCCTTTATATTCTAGCGAAGTCTGCCCACCCATTACAAAATGCTCACCCAATAGCAATTCCCAGTCTGAAAGTGTCCTTTCAGCGACAGTTTTGAGTACATTGGTGCTTAGCCTAGTCTTTGAGGTTGATCTTTAATTTTAATTAATATCTTTAATTTCAATTAATGTCTTTAATATTGTTGTCCTGTATCAAAAACAACAGGCTTGTACTGGTAAGACGTTCAACGCATCAACCAGTCCATAAGCGTTTTGAATTTGAAGTAGCTGGATCAAAATAGATCAGAGGTGAATTTCTGTATGGACTGAAGTAAGATGGGTAGCACAATCGGGTTTAAGCCTGAACAGGTCTCAATTCTTTAACTTTTCAATGAAAACCCTGTGAGTTTGATTTGTTGTGACTACGCTACAGCCACAGTTTTTATCCCCTCATCTCTCGTTGCACATCGGATCGGAGCGTCAGCAGTTACCGTTGGCGAGTGGAACTTGCTGGAGCGTTGGGCGAGGCGAGGAGAATGACTTCATACTGGGCGATCGGTGGATCTCTCGCAACCACGCCATGCTTCAGAGCACGGAAACAGGCGAGATGTACTTGATTGACTTGGGCAGCCGCAATGGATCGTTTGTTAATGGCCGTCGAGTGAGTGTACCTGTTACGTTGAGCAGCGGCGATCGTCTTACCTTTGGGCAGACTGAACTTGATTTTTATGCGCCGCCCCGACGGCCCTATGTGCCATCCTCCGATGCCGAAATGCGAGACTTCACCGCCACCGCTGCATTACATGTCCGCTGCTTGATTTCGGTATTGGTGATAGACATCCGGGACTTCACAGTATTGACCAGGCAGTTGGATGAACAAGTGCTATCGGAGATGATTGGAACTTGGTTCCGCCGATCGGGCGAGATTATCCGTAGATACGGAAGCTGGGTTGATAAATACATTGGCGATGCAATCATGGCCGTGTGGATCCATGGGAGCGATGTTGTCGGACCCGGAGAAATGGTGCTCGTGTTGGAAGCCGTTCGTGAGATTTATAAGATGACGCAAGAGGTTTCCGCGCAGTTTCCGGTTCCTTTTCCGCTGCGGATTGGTGCAGGAGTGAACACAGGGTTTGCGATGGTCGGCAACACCGGAAGCGGCGATCGGCCTGACTATACAGCCCTCGGCGATACCGTGAATGCGGCCTTTCGTCTGGAATCTGCAACTAAACAACTGGCCTGTGATCTAGCGATCGGGGAACTGACGTATCGATCGTTAGCTCTAACCGACTGTGATCCCTTTCAGTCCCATAGCGTGGAGCTAAAAGGCTATGACGTTCCGACACAGACTCATGCCTGTTTATTTGGTGAATTGGGCGGGTTTCTGACCGATCAGGGCACTGGAAACTGACAGCTTGAGAGCATTGGGAATCAAAAAAAGGTTTCTTCTTGCAACGATGTACGCTCAGGCCCGATGATAGTTGATAGATTTAATGCTGTGTTTTGTGTCTAATTGTGTTCGGGAGGACTGATTTTATGAAGCGTTTAGTTCGGTGGTTGTCCGCTATCAGTATTGCTCTTGTCTGTATGGGTCTACTGGCCTACAGTCAGCCTGCAATGGCCGACAACAAGGATGTCGAAAAAGAATCTATGCGAAATAAAGTCGCAGACAAGATGTCTACGGCCTTCGGTAAGAAGCTAGATTTGAATAATACGAATCTTCGTTACTTCCGCGTGTTGCAAGGCATGTACCCAACGCTAGCGGGATTGATTGTAAAAAATTCCCCCTACGCTTCGGTTGAAGATGTGCTCAAGATTCCTGGCTTGACGGAAGCTCAAATTGCGACTCTGACGCGCAACATGGACCAGTTCACTGTCACTGAAGTTGAAGAAGCGCTGACCGAAGGAGCCGATCGGATTAACAATGGTGCATATCGGTAGAAAGACCTTATTCTTAATCCTTAGTAAAGAATGGGGTTGGGGAATGGAAAATTTTTGATTTTAGTCTAGGCACTCTCTGGGGAACTCATTGCTGAGTGACGGGGAGTGTTTTGCTTTTGGGCTTTTTAATTATTTCTTGGGATGACATTCTGATGGTGGATGCTCGCGGGTTTGATGACAGATTTGACGGCAGATTTGATGTGATTGTGGTGGGGGCGGGGGCGGCGGGCCTATACAGTGCGTTGTGTTTGCCAGAGAATTTGCGGGTGGGATTGATTAGTAAGGATAAATTGTCCCGATCGGCGAGTGGTTGGGCACAGGGCGGGATCGCGGCAGTGGTAGACCCCGAAGATTCGACAGAGTTACATTTAATCGATACGCTGCGGGCGGGCGCGGGGTTGTGTGATGAAGCGGCAGTGCGTTTTTTGGTGGAGACTGCTCCTGACTGTATCGAGCATTTAATTGCCTTGGGTGTGGCCTTCGATCGGACCCCTGAGAACAAGATTGCCTTGACCTTGGAAGCCGCTCATTCCCGTCGTCGAGTGCTTCATGCCGCAGACACCACGGGGCGAGCGGTGGTCACAACCCTGACGGAGCATGTACTAGGACGATCGAATATTGAGATTTTGTCACCAGGATTTGTGTTGGATTTGTGGATGATTGATGGCGAGTGTCAGGGCGTGCGGTTGTTGTTTGATGGGGTGATTGAAAATGTCCGATCGGGTGCGGTGGTGCTGGCAACGGGCGGCGGCGGGCAGGTGTTTTCACAAACCACCAATCCTCGGGTGAGTACGGGGGACGGGGTGGCGATTGCTCATCGATCGGGCGCAGTAGTGCGGGATTTGGAGTTTGTCCAGTTTCACCCAACGGCATTAACGGTGGTGGGTGCGCCTCGGTTTCTGATTAGTGAAGCCGTCCGAGGTGAAGGGGCACATCTGATCGATGACACAGGTCGGCGGTTTGTATTTGACGATCATCCATCGGGAGAATTGGCTCCCCGTGATGTGGTGAGCCGATCGATTTTTCGACATTTACAAAAAACAGGTGCGAAATCGGTCGGATTGGATTTACGGGTGATTAGCCGCGATCGGGTGATGTATCGATTTCCAAATATTGTGCAAGTCTGTAAGGACTGGGGGATTGATGTATTTCAGCAGCCGATCCCAGTGGGTCCAGCGGCCCATTATTGGATGGGTGGCGTGGCTTGCGATGAGTTGAATCGCAGTTCAGTGCGGGGGCTATATGTGGTGGGTGAGACTGCGAGTACGGGGGTGCATGGTGCCAATCGGTTGGCGAGTAATTCGCTGTTGGAATGTGTGGTGTATGGGTCTCAGTTGAGGGCCATTGAACTGTTGAAGCCTAGAAAACCCGTTTCTGATGACTCAGAGAAATCAGAAATTGTGCTAGGAGAGTCGGATCGGCCCATTTTGGTAGTGGATCAGGCCGATCGGTCTGTGGTGTTGGAATTGCGAGAGCGATTACCTGAGTTGATGTGGAATGCGGCTGGAATTGTTAGGAAGAGGGCGGCGCTGGAGTTGGCGATTGCGCAGGTGGATAGTTGGATTGAACAGTTTGATAGGTTAGCTCTGTCCCAGACCTTGATGGCTACGGAACGAATTCTAATGAATGACCAATCGTTGGTGCGAGAGTGGGGCGAATTACGAAATTTATTGACGGTAGGCCGATTGATTTTGCGGAGTGCGCTGTTTCGTCAAGAGAGTCGGGGCGGTCATTTTCGGGAGGATTTTCCAGAGACAAAAGATGATTCGTGGGCGGCACATTCGGCGGTAGTGGGCGATCGGTTGATGCTGGTAAGGTGACGCGAGTACGTTGATCTAAATCCATAAAGAAGGGAACACCGAGGCATTCCCTAAATAAGGATGATTTTAAATTTAGGCTGGATTTAAATTAGGCTGGTTCAATTAAGCTACTAACGTATCCGATCGAAGAGTTGGGGGAACGTTGTCAGGAATAGCCAAATCGCGACATGCTAGCGTATCAGACAAAATTGCGCTGGCCATCATTCCCGTATGAATTTCAAGATGAGCTTCACTAGGAGCGACGAAAAGAAGGCGCTGCCCAGGGAAAACAACCCGCTCAAAATACCAGTTCTTAATGTCGGTAATTCGGACAACTTGAATTTGGCTTGTATAGTTCAGATAGGTACAGGTGAGGTGATCGGAATGGTCCTGTGGTATTGGATCAAGAATTTGCGGCATGGTTCAGGAGAGTTTTGTGTAGGAGGAATTCTTAAAAAGCTTAACAGCCCTAAATCATGCAAACTGTCAAGATAGTTACGAATGTATTTTCCACATCGCTTTTTACAGATACCCAAGGGTTTTCGAGCTGAAACGCTGCTATTTTTAAGGGTCGGTGCTATCGTGAAGTTATGTGAAATGTTTCTCATCTCTTCGATTTCACGGGTCAATCAGCCATGAATCCTCGCATCCTCTACATTCGCCTTCCATGCAATCCAATTTTTCCGATCGGAGTTGTATATCTCGCGGATCATGTCCACAAGTTGTTTCCTGAGGTAGAACAGCGGATTTTTGATTTGGGGACAGTGCCACCGTTGGATTACTCTAGGGCATTGGACCGGGTTATTGATGAATTTAGACCGACATTGACGGTGTTTTCTTGGCGCGACATTCAGATTTATGCCCCCGTAGGTGGTCGTGGTGGTAATCCATTACAGAATGCTTTTGAGTTTTTCTACTCTAAAAATTTACTATTGAAGCTTCGAGGGGCGCTAGGCGGGGCGAAGATGTTAGCTTGGTACTATGGCGAATTGTGGCGTAATCGTCGATTGATTGCGCGCGGGGTGAAGCGAGCGCGGCGTTATGTGAAAACGGTCACTACTGTGGTAGGCGGCGGGGCGGTGAGTGTGTTCTATGAGCAGCTTGGGGATAAGTTGCCAAAGGGGACTATTGTGTCGGTTGGTGAGGGTGAGTCATTGCTGGAGCGATTGATTCGTGGGGAGAGTTTGGAGACTGAGCGCTGCTATGTGGCGGGGATGGAAAAGCCTCGTGAACGATTGATTCATGAATTGCCGAAAAATATTGAAAAGTCGGCTTGTGAATACAAGTATACCGAATCTATTTGGCCGGAGTTTAACTATTATTTTGAATCTGATGACTTTTACGTTGGGGTTCAAACAAAACGCGGCTGTCCTCATAACTGTTGCTATTGCGTGTATACGGTGATTGAAGGTAAACAAGTTCGGATTAATCCGGCTGATGAAGTTGTAGCGGAAATGCAGCAATTGTACGATCGGGGCATTCGGAATTTCTGGTTTACAGACGCACAATTCATTCCGGCCCGCAAATACATTGAAGATGCAAAGGTATTGTTGCGTAAGGTATTAGCAGCGGGAATGCAGGATATTCATTGGGCAGCTTACATCCGGGCCGACAATATGGATCCGGAATTAGCGGATTTGATGGTTCAAACCGGGATGAATTACTTTGAGATTGGGATCACCAGTGGATCTCAAGAGCTAGTTCGTAAGATGCGTATGGGCTATAACCTCCGGACTGTTTTGCAAAATTGCCGAGATTTGAAAGCGGCTGGATTTGATGCGATGGTGTCGGTTAATTATTCATTCAATGTGATTGATGAAACGTTTGAAACCATTCGCCAAACGATCGCCTATCATCGAGAATTAGAAGCTATTTTTGGGATTGATAAAGTAGAGCCTGCGATATTTTTCATTGGACTTCAACCGCATACCCATTTGGAAGATTATGCGTTTGAGACTGGGGCATTGAATCGGGATTATGATCCGATGAATCAAATGCCTTGGAATGCGATGAAACTGTTATGGAATCCCGGCAAAATGGGTGATTATTTTGGCGATGTTTGTCTTCAGGCTTGGCGTAGGAATTCGGCAGATTTTGGACGGGAGGTGATGTTGGTATTAGAAGAACAGTTAGGCCGATCGCCCCTTGAAGAAGCGCTGACGGCTCCGGTAGTAGAGAAGCCCCGCGAGATGGTCCGGATGTAGGGATTAAGTCCGATCGAATTCGATGAGCAGAGCATTACCCTCAAGCCGTCTAAAAGCGGTGATGTTCCTTATAGTGTCTTTTGGTGCGGCAGAAGGTAATAAAGCTTACGCCAGAGGAGGCTGACCGATCGCCCTTCAGTCAGTTCATCGCGAAGGTTTGGAAATCAGGACGAGTCCGCTGAGTCCGCTGAATAGGAACAAGAGGAGAATCGCGATAGCAACAATAGACTTGTTGCTTTATAAGGTAGATTGATTCTATGCCCTGACAAGGTGGTAGACGATGCTCAACATCCAACGTGCCCTAGAGAATGACCGCCTGTTGAGGGCGTTGACTGGACTGAATCGCCAAGCGTTTGACGTGTTGTGCGAGGTCTTTGGTAGCATTTATCAAGAGGCACTCCAAAGCGATTTCAAGCCGCGCAAACGAGCCAGAGGCGGAGGGCGGAAAGCTCGACTGCAGAGTATGGAGTCTAAATTGTTCTTCATCTTGTTCTATTTCAAGTGTTACCCGACGTTTGATGTTTTAAGCTTCTTGTTTGACTTGGAACGGGGACGAGCCAATCGGTGGATGCACCCGTCTACAAGGGATTCTGGAAACAGCCTTGGGCAGGAAAATGGTCTTGCCCGAACGCAAACTTGAAAGTATTGAGCAGTTTCTAGAACGGTTTCCACGAGTGGTCTGCGAACATGCCCATGCAGGTATCAAGCGCTATGGCGCGGTAGCTGCGGTCTACCGGAATCGTATGCCTGATTTCGATGACCACCTCATGCTCACGGCGGCTGGCTTGTGCAACTTCTACTTGGAAGCTGCTTAAGTTGGAGACGAAAGGGAAATGTGGTCTGTGCCTTGCTGTTAAGGGGTTTTATTAAGCAACAAGTCTAGAGTTCAAAAATATTTTTGTTGAGTCTGTCGTGGGGAAATTGAGACATGGGAAATAATATCTAAACCGATTTCTGATGAAGATTGTAGCATTTCGATCGATCGTCTCCGATCGTCCACAGAACATCATCCCCACATACAAAAACCGATCGCCCCTCAACAAAAGAACGATCGGTTTTACAACTTCAATTCAATTCCAAATCCTTAACGATTTTGTTGTAAGAATTGTTGGGCTTCTTTGCCGGGATTGTAGCCATAACCAAAAGCAGACCGATCGGTATCATCCAAGATCTTAGGCGTTACCATAACAATCACTTCACGACGTTCCTTCTCACGGCTTGTATTACGAAAGAGAGCACCTAAGATGGGCAGATCTCCCAAGATAGGCACCTTTGTAACAGTTGCCCGATCGGTCTCCTGAATCACACCTGTAAGGATCAAAGTTTGACCATCCCGAATACGGACTAGTCCAGAACTTGTATCACGCTTTTGAAGCAATGTAATAAAGTTTCCGCCTGTAACTCCTGCAACACCAATAGCCTGTTGATTTTTTGGTGCAGAGATCTTTGAGGCAATTTCCATAGAAATAAAGCCATTATCATCAATACGACGAAGATCTAAGTTCAGAATAAGTCCGGCATCTTGCTTTTCAACGGTAACCGTCGTGTTGGAAGTATTACCCGTAGTTGTAGTCGTGGAAGTAAAATTTGTGACAACTTCCTCAACTACTCTAACCCCAGAACTTTGGCCTTCCTGAATAATCAAAGTCGGGTCAGTCAGAACTTTTGCATTATTGTTTGTGATCGCAGTAGCAATCCGAGCTAACCAATTAAATCCTGCAGGAAAATTAGTTTGTCCCCCAGAGCCAAAGGTAGCGACAGCAGCGCCGCCTGTGATACCAGCGCCCACACCATCGAAGTTAAAACTTAAACTTGTGTTTGCTCGATCGACACCATTCAAGTCAATATCAATAACTTTGACAGTCACAGCAGCTTGACGTTTACGGACATCGAGTTGAGTCAAGAATCCAGTTGCCAATTCAATTTTACGAGGATGACCTGTCAACGTGATTGCATTTGTCCGAGAATCAGCCGAAACTGACAAACCACGAAGCAACAGCGGACCAACACCACCACTTGCGCGCAAGGCTAAAATGGTCGGAGTCCGAGTTTCAACGGTCCGAGCTGCTGCACCTTCACCCACGGTCTGAACCGAGACTTGAGTAATGGGAAGTTGAGTCTCCGCACCTTGAGTCGTGAGGAAATTAGAAGCCGCTTCCGTCGTGGTTTGGTTCAACCGAATGGTCCGGGAAATCACGTTCCGCGCATCATCGGGCAAACTGCTACCGACGAAAATTGTCCGGCCAACGCGATTGGCTTCCATGCTGGCACAAGCTGGACCGCCGCCACCGCCAGAGGCACCTGAAGGAACACAAGCAATCCGCAACACGTAATTAAAAACATCCTGAACCGATTCATTCTCAATATCCAAAGAAATCGTCGGACCACCAGAGCTACTTGCACCAGCCGCGCCACCAGCCGCCGCTGGCCCTTCACTGTAGGCCAAGTTCATCCCCGCAGCACGAGCCAACAGTGACAACACTTCACGCACAGGCGCATCACGCAACACCAACCGAGGAATTCGCTCATTGGTACCCAAATCGATCGCCGAAACCGTTGTATCCAATTGCGAAATCGCCATATCTCCCACAGGTGGAGCCGATGCGCGGGGCATCAATGGGGGCGCGATGTTGTTAGGCGCTTGGGGTGCGGTGCGAGGTGCGCTGGGGCTAGGGATGAACGGGACGATCGGAGTTCCGATCGGTGCTGGAGGAGTCGCTTGAGTTGCTTGAGCGATCGTTTCAACTGGAGGCATATTAACCGCTTGAGCCAAACGCCCCGTTGCCCCGGCTTTACCCACGACATTCAATACAACGCCATCGCCATTCTTGCTAACCAATTGACCTGTTGGAGCCGTTCTACCATCTCCCACCACCGTCACTTGAACCCCGTCCTTACCCGCTGGAATCACCGCGATCGAGGCAATCCCGGGAGCAGGATTATTTTGACGATAGGGCTGATTGTTAGCCAACTTTGTATTGAATACATAGGCATTCCAAGTATTACCGCGATTGGTATTAAATACTTGAGGCGGTTTACTGCCTGCTTTGGTTTGAAGCACAATATCCATCCCGTTTGCGGCAGGATTCAATTGAACATTCGTCACTTGGGTAATATCAGCGGCGATCGCTGGAAGAACCGTTGCAACCAACATTGTTGTTACTGCAAATGTTCCGCTCATGCTAAAAAAATCTTTCACGGGGGACGCTCCTAAGAAATCAAAAAACTCAAAAAATCAGACTCAATAGATGAATGAACGCAAACCTTATTTCTTAGGTGGCGTAGATGGACTTGGAGTTGCACCCGGACTTGGACTCGCTGTCGGAACTGGAACTAGCAACTTTGCTTCTTCCGGGCTAACAGGAATCAAAGCATCCATCTTGAAAGACGTTTTCAATACGGTGTCAGGCTGACAGTTCCGTAACGCTTCTGGAACAGGCGAATTTGAATTGAGTTCATACAAAATCGGTGATCCACCTTGACGGTCTACCGCAATATTCATATCGCGCAATACCAACAACGGCTGCAAACGCTCAATGGCGCGGAAAATCTGTTGAATTTGATTGAAATTGCCCTCAAACTCAACATCAACCGTATCCCGCTTTAATTTATTATTGAGTTCGGGTCCCAATGAACCATCTGTCACTACATTAGGCACCGTTGTGGCTGTCGCTACCGCTGCCCCTGCTGCCGGAACCACTGGCTTATAGTTGCGTAATTTTGCCTCAGCACTTAATGGCCCGATCGTCTCCTCAAACCGTTGTCCGTCCGAAGTTGTGGTGAATTGCTCCTTGACCCAATTGGGACAGCTCGCTAATTTCGCAACTTTTCTATCCAAGAGGCCACTATTATTACGCTTGATCAATTGGTTTAGATCGAAAAGGAGCGTATCCATATTTTTCTGCTGAGCAAACAACGACAGAACCTGTTGCCGCTGTTTCTGGACCTCGACTAAATCGATTCTCGCCTTTTTCAGGTTCGCCTCAATCTTCTGTGAATCACCAAGTTGGCTCTCTTTTTGCTTCACCTTGGTATCCAAAGCTTCAGTTTCCAGACGCAATGGTTCAACAAAGGTCATCCAGCCAAAGGCCGCCAACCCAATCCCTAATACTCCCAAGCAAATGCCGCTAATAATGGGCGTAAAAGTAATGCCAAACACACTGGGATAATTCGGTTCATTATTAAAATCCGCATCAGGCGGAAGAAAATCTCCACTCATGCTCATGGTCTTACTCCCTTATTCTTGAGGGCTTTGAGGCGGGTAACTAAGCCCACTGCATTTTTAACATCGAGTTCACGTTCCATCTCAGACGCAGGAGTTTCCGACATCTTACTTTCCACCGTGAACGTAACCCTTCCAGGCAGATTGATGACCTGATTGTTTGTATCTTTTGGTTTTTCTTGTCCCGGCTTCACGGGTAGCTCAACTGCTCTCGGAAGCGAAATTGCAGGTAAAGGTTTGGAAGGCAAACGGGTGGTTTCTATGATTTTGGTATCATCTGGCTTGAGGAAGTTTGACTTCTTCAAAATGGCTAAAAAATCATTTACCTTATCAAAATCATTAGCTTCACCCTTAATGGTGACATTCGGTGAATAGACCGGATTCGCACCTGCAACGGGCGTACCAGCTGCGATCGAAGGCTGAACAATAGAGGCAATTTGAACCCCCGGTGGAAGCCGATCCCGCAGATCTTGTGACATTGCAGACCAAGACTTGATTTGATCAAATACGGTCGCGAGGGCTTTGATTTCACCTTTCGCATCCGCCACCTTTTTATTCGCCGCATCTAGTTCCTTTTGCTTAGAGGCGATCGCCCCAAGCTTGGAGTCTAGGTCGGTTTCTCTTGTGGCCAACTCGCCTTTTTGCCAGGTGTAATAGCCCAGCGCCCCGCCCGTCAATCCAAGCAAGACTAAGGCGGTCGCAATCCCAGCGTAGAGTGGAACCTTACTTTCAGCATCACCTGCTCGTCGTACTGCTCCGCCCCGCGAAGAGGTCGCACCGGGTTTCAGGTCAGGACGATCGTTCAGAAAATTAATATCGAGATTAAACATTATGCCTCCCGTAAACCCAACCCTAAAACCACGCCCAGCCCCGGTCGGAGGCTTGCGGGAAGGTCGGTTGTCGTCTCTAATGAGAGTATTTCCACCGGATCAATGAGGCTACAGGGTAAGCTCAATCGTTGGGTAAAGAACTCATCAATTTGACCAATAGCGGCCCCTGGACCTGCCAGTAATAACTGCGCAACTTCGAGATTTTCGCCTTGGTTGGTGTAGAAATCGATCGATCGGCGCAGTTCATCGGACAGCTCTCCCAAAATCCGCAACATGGCAGCAGTTCCAGGATTCCCTCCGCTGAGCCGACCGGACGAATCCATGTTCAGCGGAATTGTCATGCCCTGCAACAAATCAGTGCTGCGCGAGGCTGGAAGATTCATGGCTCTCGATAGTGCGCTTTGAATCTGGAATGTTCCAATGGGTACGGTCCGAGAGAATTGAGGCACGCCATCTACCGTAATAGAGATTTCCGTACTCTCAAATTCAATATCCACAATCACCACTGCTTCTTGAGATCCAAACTGCCGAAGCTGATCGCGAATCGTCCGAATCAGGGCAAAACTACTAATTTCCAAAACATCCAATGTCAAGCCCGCCTGCTGGAAGGTTTGGAGATAAGAATCAGTCACCTCCCGACGAGTGGCGACCAGAAGAACTTGCACTTTTTCAATGCCATCTTCATCCACAAATAGCCCGAGTTTTTGATAATCAACATCCGCTTCTTCCCGTGGGAAAGGCAGATAAAGACCCGCTTCTTGATTTAAAACCATGTCGCGAAGTTCCCGATCGTCCAACTCTGACGGAACTGGAATGATGCGAGTAACCGTATCTCGACCGCCATGAATTGCCGTCGCTGCTTGTTTTGCCTTGATTTTATTCTCAACAAGTGCATTTTGAATCAGCTCCGCCATCGCAGATTGATCAACAATCTTCCCCTCTTGAAAAACGCCTTCAGGAACGGGAACGGTTGCATACTTAACAAGCCGTTTTTTCCCACCCTTCGAGCTAAGTTGGGCGATGTTAATCCGATCGGGGGACAGCTCAATGCCAACTCCCTTAGATCCTTTTGAAAGTAAACCTTTTAAACTAATCACAGCACTGATAATCCAAGATGAATTAGGTTAAACCCAGCAAAACAAGCGAACATCGGCTATCACTAAGTTGGAGAATCATCTCCAGTTCAGGGCTAACTTTTTCGACAGAATCGAGAGTAACGCTACTGAATAGTACACAACGGATTCAAAAGTGGATAAATATTTTTATTCAAAACAATCGATTCACGATAAAGTCTGAACCTCCGCTCTTTTTACTTTTGAATTTTAAAGCTTAAACATAATTGTTCAAGTTGGCTTACAAAGCGAAAACACCACCCCATAAGCGATAGTACATAGAATTTCAAAGAACGCACGACTTTTTTTAAACTTCGTTTGAACAAAAGTGTTTTAAACAACAGTATTAGGTTGTCCTAGCCCCACACCATGGCTGGCCAAGTGTTCCAGAGAAATATACCCACAGCAACGATCGCTAACATCATTTCAATCAGATTTCCCACCACTGAACCCAGTCCGATCGCAAGGCAGACCTTCCCGGCCATCTTAAGTCGAGGAACAATGGGCAAATCCCGCCGATACAAAAACTCCCCCACAAATCCGCCGAACAACCCGCCCGCCAAAAGTCCCACAATCGGGCCACCGATCGGTAGCGCAGGCAAAAATCCAAAAAATCCCATAGCCATTCCGCCCATCATGCCCCACTGACTCCAAGCACTCGATCGGTCCTATTTTGCAGCCTTACAAGAAAGGGGCGATCGGACTTCCCTCGGTTGGCGGAATTTAGTTTTTGTTGCGTGTAGAATTGGGGGAAACCGATCGTTTTTACCTGCTGCCATGACTGACCAAGAGAATTTGCCGGAAGCTAAAACTGAAGAGAAAGGGTCGATCTGGAATCAGCAGGTCGCTGACATGGTAATTAGAGCGATCGGGGGCGGAGGATTTGCGACGTTTATTTCGTTGTTTATTGCTAGTGATTTGCCGAAGATAGCTACGGCTGGGGCGATCGGCTTTGGGGGTGGCATTGTTTATGCAGTAGCTGCACCAACTTTGAGGAAGACGAAGGAAGGTGCAGATGTTGTGGGTGCAACCCTCGCCAATAAGGCGGAGAATGCTGCTAAGGGTCCGTTCATCGATCGTCCGTTTGAGGAGAAGTATTGGGATGCTCAAGCATTGAAGTGTTTAGATATTAAGAGCGTCGGGATTCCTCAGTATGATGGGATTTTTACTTCACTGCTAGAGAAAGTGTTTGTGGATCTTCGGCTGGATCATAACGCTCAGGATCCGGGGTATACGGGGGCGGCGGAAATGGGAATGCGGCAAAAGGGAGATTTGGCATTGAACGATCGGTCGCAGATTTGGGATTTGTTGGAGCGATCGGAGAAGGAGCCAGAGTTTCAGCGGATAGTATTGAAAGCTTGGGGTGGTTATGGAAAAACGACGCTGATGCAACAAGTGACCTATGCCTATAGCAAGGACAAACAGAGAAAAGGTCTCAAGCGAAAGATTCCAATGTTGATTATTTTGGGAAAGAATCGGGATTTACTTTCAAGTGATAATTCGCCGCCGTTGGCTGAATTCATGACTAAGCACTACATTCCTGCGTTGCCGGGTGGGAAGAGTTTGGTGGTGCCGGAGGGTTGGTCGCAGCGGGTTTTGCAGGAGGGGCGTGCTGTTATTCTTCTGGATGGGTTGGATGAAGTGCCATTGATGATGAGAAGCGCGATGGCGAAGTGGATGAATGACCAAATCAATACTTATCCAAAATCGGTATTTATTCTCACGTCTCGACCAAAGGCATACGAACGTCAGCAAAAAGGTGACGATCGGTTAGATGGTTTGATGGCGTTTTGGGTGCAGGAATTTGATGATGGGCAGCGGCGGGATTTTATCGATCGCTGGTATCGCTGTCAGGAGGTGTTTGTGCGGCGACGGGAAGATGAGGCGGTGTATCAATTGGCGCAAACAGAAGCGGATGATTTGTATGCCCAAATCAATGGACGGCAAGAACTGAAAGATATGGCGAAGAATCCGTTGCTATTGACGATGATGGCTACGTTTCACCGTCGTTTTAATGGTGCAAATCTTCCTCGACAGCGCGTGAAACTCTATCAGGAAATTTGTAATTTGCAATTGCAAGACCGACCGGGCGATCGGGAGCGGAAATTGGAGACGGTATTGCTGAATTGTGATGCTCAGGCTATTTTGCAGCCGTTAGCATTGGAAATGATGAAGCGTCAGTGTCGATTACTCGATCGAAAAATTGTATTGTCAACATTACAAGCTGTGATTGAAGAGAAGGGGGAGAACATTGATGCAGAGGAGTTTTTGGAGCAATTGACGACGGTGGGTGAGTTGTTGATTCGTCAGGAAGATGAGTATGAATTTTCGCATTTGAGTTTTCAAGAATATTTGGCGGCGATGGAAATAGTGAAGATAGGTCAAGAATCATTGCTGTATGAGCATTTTAATAGACCTGTTGGGAAATAATATAAGATAAAAAACAGAAACAAAGAGATATAGACGATGTTAGACATAGAACGCATCCTCAAGCAAGATCGATTA
>JAYUEW010000121.1:0-3660 GCA_043739045.1 Synechococcales cyanobacterium | reverse complement strand
TTCAACATCAGGAATGGCCGTAATACAGCCTCGCACATCTTCGCCATTCATTTCCACTTCGCAGGCATTGCAAGATCCGACCATACATCCGGTGGGAATACTGATCTCTGCGCGTGTGGCAACCGTGAGCAATGATTCGCCAGGAGTGGCTGTGATGGTAACATCGTCTGGGAAAAAAGTAACTGTGCTGGGGTTCATAGGACGATCGTAAATAATTGGTATAGCTTTAGAATTATACAAATTCAAATGAGCATTCTATTTTTTGAAGAAATTTAAATGATAGTTTAGGTAAAATTTCAGGTAGATTTCGGGTGGATTTTAAAACTGTCTAATAGTATCAATAGGAGAATTTATGAGATAAAGGAGGTCAATTTCTCTAGCATAAGTTCATAGGTTTAATTGTGGTCAAGGTCTAATCTCCACATAATCTACAAATCATATCGGATTGCCATAACTACAATTTTTTATGCTGCTGAGGGGAGACTCTATTGAAAACTTTCCCGTAACTCCCACTGCGCTTTAGAATAGAAAGCTATTACCTAATCATGATTTAGTCAGTCCCATGGCAACGCATCCCCCCATCCTCAGCGGTTCTGAAATTCGGCAACAATTCCTAACCTTCTTTGAGGAGCGCGGACATCAGCCGATCGCCAGCGCCTCTCTTGTCCCCGAAGATCCGACCGTGCTGTTGACGATCGCGGGAATGCTGCCGTTTAAGCCGATTTTCCTCGGTCAGCAAATTGCGTCCGTTCCCCGTGCCACCACATCTCAGAAATGTATCCGTACTAATGACATTGAAAACGTCGGTCGTACGGCACGGCACCATACCTTTTTTGAGATGTTAGGGAACTTCAGTTTTGGGGATTATTTCAAAAAACAAGCGATCGCCTATGCCTGGGAATTGACAACACAAGCATTTGGGATTGCAGCAGAAAATGTTGTTGTGAGTGTCTTTGAAGACGACGATGAGGCCTTTGAAATTTGGGAAAAGGAAGTAGGAGTCAATCCTAAACGCATTAAACGCATGGGTGCAGCGGATAACTTCTGGGTGTCTGGTCCGACGGGTCCTTGTGGTCCTTGTTCAGAATTGTATTACGATTTCAACCCGGAATTGGGCGACGACACTATTGATCTAGAAGACGATTCACGGTTTATCGAGTTTTATAATCTTGTCTTCATGCAATACAACCGAGATGTTGATGGAAAACTAATGCCGCTACAAAATAAGAACATTGATACGGGGATGGGCCTAGAGCGTATGGCGCAAATTTTGCAACGCAAACCCAATAACTACGAGACAGATCTGATTTTTCCGATCGTACAAACCGCTGCAAGCATTGCGGGAATTGACTACGAATCAGCGGACGAATCAGTAAAAATATCACTTAAAGTAATCGGCGATCATGTTCGGGCTGTTGTACATATGATTGCGGATGGTATTACCGCTTCAAATGAAGGACGTGGCTATATTTTACGTCGCTTGCTGCGTCGGGTGATTCGGAGTGGGCGAGTGTTGGGAATTACTGAAGTCTTCACAACCAAAGTGGCAGATATTGCAATTCAACTATCAGAATCGCAGTATCCCAATGTCCGCGATCGGGAACATTTCATTAAACAAGAAATGGAGCGCGAAGAACAACGTTTTAGAGAAACACTCGATCGCGGTGAAAAACTATTAGCTGAAATTATCGATCGTTCTTCTGGCAGTATCTCTGGCGAAGACGCGTTTGTTCTATACGATACCTACGGTTTCCCCTTGGAGTTGACTCAAGAAGTTGCCGAAGAACGAGGGTTGACGGTCGATGCAGATGGGTTTGAAACTGAAATGCAGAAGCAGCGAATCCGAGCAAAAGCTGCGCATAAAACAATTGACTTAACGGCTCAAAATGCGATCGCAGACTTAGCGAAAATGGTCGGAGAGACTGAATTCCTAGGCTACCTTGAATCAAATAGCAGCGCAAAAATCGAAATGATTTTAGTGAATAGCAATGCCGTGACTCAAGCTGAAGCGGGCGACTTAGTTCAATTGGTGCTGAATCAAACGCCATTCTATGCGGAATCTGGCGGACAGATCGGCGATCGGGGCTATTTCAGCGGCGATAATTTGCTAATTCGGATTGAAGATGTTCAAAAACAAAATGGGCTGTTCGTTCACATCGGTCAAATCGAACGCGGCACCGTATTACTAGGTTCAAATATCACCGCCCAAATCGATCGGACCTGTCGCCGTCGGACCCAAGCCAATCACTCCGCCACCCATTTATTACAATCTGCATTGAAATTAATTGTAGATGACACGATCGGACAAGCTGGATCCATGGTGTCATTCGATCGTCTACGGTTTGATTTCAATTTGAATCGTGGTGTGACTGCCGACGAATTGCAACAAATTGAACAACAAATCAATCAATGGATTTCAGAAGCCCACGCTGCCGATATTAAAGTGATGTCGATCGCGTCGGCTAAAGCCAAAGGGGCAACGGCAATGTTTGGTGAAAAATATGGTGAAACGGTTCGAGTGATTGACTTCCCTGGAGTTTCCATGGAACTTTGTGGCGGAATCCATGTGAACAATACGGCTGAAATCGGTGTATTTAAGATTATCTCCGAAGCGGGCGTTGCAGCCGGGGTGCGACGGATTGAGGCGGTGGCGGGTCCGGCGATTTTGGACTATTTGAATGTGCGCGAATTGGTGGTGAAAGACCTGAGCGATCGGTTTAAAGTCAAACCTGAAGAAATCAGCGATCGGATTACGGCAATGCAAATTGAACTCAAAGACAATCAAAAACAAATCGCTACTTTGAAAGCTCAATTGGCTGTCGCAGGGGCATCGCAATTATTGGATCAAGCGGTGACGATCGGGGACTTCAAAACTATTGTCGCTGAACTCCCCGGAGCCGATGCCGAGTCGCTCAAGAGTGCTGCCGAGAACCTATTGCAAAAATTAGGGGAAAATGGCGCAGTGGTTCTCGGTGCTAGTCCTGAAGACGGAAAAGTTAACTTCGTGGCGGCCTTTGGTCCCAATGTAATAAAGAGAGGTTTACAAGCGGGGAAAATAATCGGTGTCGTCGCGAAAATTTGCGGTGGTGGTGGTGGTGGTCGTCCGAACTTTGCGCAAGCGGGTGGGAAAGATGCGAGTCAGTTGGGGACGGCTATGGCTGAAGCAATGCGATCGTTGTCCGAGGGATTAGCTTAAAATCAAAACTACTCATCCGCAGATCTTCTTTGAACTCAGTCCAATTCTGGCAGGTGATTTCTTCTTGCGGGTGGGTGGGATAAATGCTGGAGTTGGGCGTTTGGAGGTATTTATTATGCTATCACCTGTAGTCCTGAGCGATCGAGAGTGGGTGCAGTTGGAAATTGTCCGATCGTATTTGATTAATGAGAAGTTACATTTTGCTTTTTAAAGACATTGCAATGCATGATACGGTCATCGGACTGTTTATTAATCTGTTTGAGTGGGGATTGAACATTTAATCGTTCTCGACAGGTCTAGAGCACTAGCCTTGAGAATTACCCAATTTATTTGTGCTGATTATTCTACTGATTTAATCGTGCTCATTTAATAGACCTGTTGGGAAATAATATAAGATAAAAAACAGAAACAAAGAGATATAGACGATGTTAGACATAGAACGCATCCTCAAGCAAGATCGATTA
>JAYUEW010000120.1:0-11168 GCA_043739045.1 Synechococcales cyanobacterium | reverse complement strand
TGAGTTTCCTGAGCCATCCAGGCACGAGGAGTGTCATCACATACCAGTAATAATCCTTCCAATCGATGACCGGGACAAGTGGTGGCCAATAAGACCGATCGCACTCCCAGATTCCACAACAAATTGCGCCAAGAGGCGAGGCGTAAGTCATCTTCGAGATTTTCAATGGCAAGTCCCTCATTGCTGCGCTCGACAAGTTGAAAGTCCATCTCGTTTAAGGGCGGAAGATGATCCAAGGTCGTGCGACGAGTGCGGGGTTGATGCTGATAGCACACCTCAAAATTTCCGGTAGCCCGATCGTATACCACGACCATAAAGCGCTCAACTTTGAGCCGATCGATCAACAATTCCGCCGATCGGTTCAGGGTCACTTTCCAATTTTTAGAACTGTAAAGCGATCGAGCAATTTCAGTTGTCAGCGATTGATCCATTTGGGTCTGCTGAATGACAGATTCCATTTTCTCCAAGGGAGCCATCAGGGCAATAAGCTGACCGACCCCCCGCAGATATTGTTTTTCTTCCTCTTGCCAAACTCGCGGTTCATTGCCTTCAATAGCCAAAAAACCCAGCAATTGATTTTGATAAAGAATGGGGGCGGCTAGGAGTGATCGTGCCCGAATTAGTTGCATTAGCCTTGAGGTCGCATCGGCCTTGAGCGAACTGTGGGCTTCCCCGATCGCCACAATTTGATCATGAACCAGTTGTTGATAAAAGCTATTAATCTCTTGAGCCGTAATGCCCGAAGCTGCTGTCGTGTTATCCAGTAAGCCCTTAGCCCTTGGTGCTTGATTGGTCAGTCGTCGCCAGAAGTAGCGCTTTTCTGTTTCAAACCAATACAAACTGGTCCGAGACGGGGCTAAAAACTGATGGGCTTCTTCAATGACGGCCTCCAGTCGGCGACCAAAATTAGGCAAACCTCTAACCACTTCTAAATGACTCAGCAGTGGCTTATCAGAGCGTTTTTGCTGCTGACGTTGCCACTCTGACTCCAATTGAGATATGGAATCTGAAAACGCCCCCAAAACAATAGTCAATGTTGCTTTCTCTAGAGTTCCTGGAAAGGTTCCCCAACGCTGGGAGCCTAAAATAAGGACACCAATACACCGATCCCGGTGACATAGAGGAAACAACATGGTGCCTTGAATGTCATATTTCTGAGCCGTCTTACGCCATTCTCCCGCCCGCATTTCCTGCCGCAAATCAGCCAAAGCCAGAGGACGTTGCTGAATCACGACTTGTTCTAGAATATCGCCCGATAGAAGCTCAATTTTTTGAGTCAGTGGATTGATCCGACTTTCTAAAGAGTTAGCGGATATATTTCGCATCATATTGAATTGAGTAGACTCATTTTTAGCCTCAGGGATGTCCGGCAGACAGCCTCCTTTGCCGATAATACGATGGTCTACGCGATCGTATATTCCCAACCAAATCAGCTCATGCTCTTGACGAAATGAGGTTTTGAGGTAGCTGAGGAGGGAATCAATCAATAGGACATCAGTGTCTGCTTCCCGCAAAGTTTGCAGGACTTGTCCGAGGAAAATGAGGTTATGTTCTTGCAGATTTGGCTCTTTAAGAGGACCCATGGTACGACAGCATTAACAGGGTGAACGGGAAATGAGCAATAGGGCTACACAATTTTAGACATGAGGCGTGAGCGTGAGGATTATGAATACTTTCTATGTGATTAGTATTCCCGATAATGTCGATAAATAGCCCTAGTTGGCTAAATTAAATTGGTCAGCGTAATTAAATTTGTTACGTAGCGATGTTGCATAGTCATACGAGTTAAGTGGTCATACATTCAGCTGTCATGAGTGAGAAATGAGGTTGCGACATCGTCCATAACAAACAAAAAATAAAAGTCCTACAAATTTTATTTTTTAACTTACACAATACCTCTCAATGCTGAAGATGAACCGGAATCTTAAATTCAAAGGATATTTGGTAGAATCAAATCGATTTTTATCCGGGGTTTTGCTTGCCAGAGTTCTATCGTTCGGTGCTGCGTCCCCTTCTATTTTCGGGCCTGAATCTCGATCCCGAATGGCTACATAAGCAGACGCTTCAGTGGTTACAGTGGATAGATTTGGATGTCTCATCGTTTGTCCGCACGGCAATATTGAGCCAAATGAATCGAACTTACGGGTTTAATAACGATCGGCTCAATCAAAAGACCTTTGGCCTAGAGTTTGCCAATCCCATGGGCTTGAGTGCGGGTTTTGACAAAGATGGTCAAGCCTCGGCGATTTGGCCTTATTTTGGCTTTGGGTTTGCTGAACTGGGCACGGTGACGCAATATGCTCAAGCGGGCAATCCTCAACCTCGGCTCTTTCGACTAATTGAAGACGAGGCGGCTCTGAATCGCATGGGCTTTAATAATCATGGTTCTCAAGCATTAGCCGATCGCTTGACAACGCGCCAGAATCAGACCGATCGTCCGATTCAATCCCTGCCCTTGGGAATCAACTTGGGAAAATCAAAAATTACCCCACTCGATGAAGCAGCGGACGATTACCGCGAGAGTTTCCGGCGGCTACGGGATCTTGGGGATTATTTTGTTATAAATGTCAGCTCGCCCAACACGCCGGGACTCCGATCGTTACAAAGTGTTGAACAGTTGGCTCCGATTTTTGAGGCGCTGAATGGGGAAAACCATGGTGGGAAACCTATTTTGGTCAAAATCGCGCCTGACCTCGCAGATGAGGACGTGTTAGCCGTGGTTGATCTGGCTCGTCAGTCCGGCTTGTCCGGGATCATCGCGACGAATACAACCATCCGCCGAGACAATCTGAAAACCACGATTTTGGCGCGTACTGGCAATTCGATCGCAGACGAAGCAGGCGGAATCAGCGGTGCACCTGTTCGGGAACGATCGACGGAAGTGATTCGGTTAATTTATCGCCATACTGATGGGGAATTTCCCATTGTGGGTGTAGGTGGCATTTTCACAGCGGACGATGCTTGGGAGAAAATCATTGCTGGGGCAAGTTTGCTTCAGGTTTATACGGGCTGGATTTATGGCGGGCCGATTATGGTGCGTCGAATTCTGGAGGGGCTGGTCGATCGGCTTGATGCTGCTGGACTCGACACATTAGATCAAGCTGTTGGACTAGCCGTAAAGGAAAATAAGTAACGTTACGGCAATGTGGTTAGTGGGATTTCCTCGATCGAATCCCATGCCGTTTCCAATTGCATCAAATCAGACTCCACCAAGGGACTGTTCACCCGATCGCAGCGCACTGCAAAGTTACAGGTCGCGCAGGTTTCTCGAATCTCCGTCTGCGGAAATGGCTCATCGTTTAACTCATAGGTCTCCAGCCACAAATTTAATGCCGTGAGTCGTTGGGTTAAGGCCGCTGTCGTCTTTGCTATTGCCTCGACACTCGACTCAAATCGAAGCATTTGGGGCTGGCCGTCATCACCGCCTTGAAAAAACCAATATCGCATTTCAATACTGTCCGGCGAATAATCGCTACTACTGGCCAAAAGTAACGGATACAGTCTCGATTGCCAACTCTGCTGCAACCGACGGGAATCAACGGGCTTCGGATACGTCTTCCAGTCCAAAATCTGCGCTGAATCCGATCGCAACACCACATAGTCATACACGCCCACAATTGTATGTCCCATCCAATCCATCGTGCGTACATGCTCACTATCCGTCCAAGCATCGTCAGCATTTGGAAAAAGGTCCGCAGACTGCGCCTCTACTGATTCAAACCATCGTCTTAAGTCGGGATCAGTCGCCGCGATTGCCGCGATCGGAAGCTGCTGCGATCGTTGTTGCATGAGTTGATGAAACTGGCTCCCCAACTGCATCTTCTCCCACTCCTCGCCCCGCTGTGACACTGTCAACTGTTCTAAAACGGTATGTTGAAACAATCTAGGGCAAGTCTCTAATGTTGTTAAATTTCCCTGAGAAATTTTCATGGCTAATCTCTCCCCAAACCACTTAAGATTTCATCCAAATCCTTTATCAGAACGCTTAATCTTTCACCAAAACGAAGATACTGCCTTCATTACCCCGGCTAATCCGTAGCGTTTCATCCAAATAGGTAACTTCCAGCCAGCCCTGAGGCTCACCACCATTTCGCGCGGGGATCGGCAGATCGATCGCCAGAATCCGAGATTTTGCCTCCAATGAATCAACAAAAGCTGTCACCGATTGATACCCCATAATCGCCCGCAGCCCCAAAATCGATCGTTCAAATGTCACCTGAACCCGCACATCGCCCGATCGGACATAACGTGCCGTCACCGAGACAATGCCTTCTATTCCCAATACGCTTTTCGTTTCCGCTACGTTATAAACTCGATCGCCCCGAATAGCCTGATATACCTCTCCCAACTCTGTCAAAGGAATCCGATCGAGTCCCAAAATTCCTCGACTCGTCGTATACACCAACCGCCAGTCACCTATCAACAATGGGGAATCCAGGGGATTCGGGCTAGGGGATTGAGCTTCCAAATCTGTAATTAATTTATTCAGACCCGGAACAGACTCGGGCGGAGTTTCCCAAAGACGGTCTTGGCGCTGGCGGCTCAATGTTTGGAGCAATGTATCTTTTAGTTTGAGTAATTCCAGCATTGCATTCATTCACAAGTTGTATAAAGTCAGAGCATAGATATTCCATGGAATGCTTTTTGGCCCGCTCCATGTAAGGTATAGTTTTTTCGGAGTTATCGTTTATCCCTAAAGTGCGAGAAAGTTAGCGATCGATGCGCCAACTCTCAAACTCGGTGATAAACTCTGACTAACTTTCAGCAGACTTTTTCTCTGCTGTCAACATTGTGAGACCCATTCAGAGCAGCCAATGACTGAGATTATTGCACTTGAAGTTTACAATCCATCACTACGGGAAGAGCCTCGGGATAAACCCGCTACGGTTCTTCAGGTGAGACGGCAGGCTTCCATTCTAGATTGG
This sequence comes from Synechococcales cyanobacterium, assembly GCA_043739045.1. GTDB lineage: Bacteria > Cyanobacteriota > Cyanobacteriia > Leptolyngbyales > Leptolyngbyaceae > JAAFJU01. The sequence continues at coordinate 6,243 of JAYUEW010000120.1, read as the reverse complement.
CTGGAGCAAGCGGGTCGTCTTCGCGCTCGTCAGCCTGGAGATTTCGATTTCGTTGATGACGAACAAGAAATTAACGATTTGATGGGGAATGATGATGCAGACTACGAAGAGGAAGAAGATGATGACGATTTAGGCGATGTGGACGATTAGTCTATTTTGAACCGAACCGTCGATCGTTTGATGACATGAGCAAAAGAATTATTACTAAAGAATTGTTACTAGAGTGGTGCGCCTTCATAGAGCGATCGTTCCAGTAAAGATGATTTAGATTGGTTAAGTCTGTATTGTTTTGAACTTAATTTCAAATTAGGTTCGGAAAATTGACTTACCCCTGTGTGGTGTGTGTAGTGAGTTGTGTGAGTGTGCGGATTGTGGATGCGAAATTTGTTAATAGTCAAGCACTAAGTTTTTCAGGGACCAAATTATTTGTCGCACTCGCTTCAGGAATGACGGCAACAGCCATCGTTTTGGATTTGTGGGCTAGTCGATCGATCGTTTCATCAGCTTCGTTAACGGCTCCGCTAGTCATCTGTGGTGTTTTATCTGCCCTAGCTGGCCTTGGTGCTGTACCTCTATTACGTGCGTTGAAAGCAGGACAAATTATTCGAGAAGATGGGCCTAAATCCCATTTGAAGAAGACAGGCACTCCGACGATGGGAGGTGCCTTTTTTGTTCCCGTGGCTATGATTATGTCGCTCATTTTGAGTGGCTTTCACCCCAACGCCATAGCAGTTGCAGCCCTGACTATGGCCTATGCAGGCATCGGGTTTGCAGACGACTGGGAAATTATCCGTCGGCGATCGAACAAAGGAATTTCTCCCCGCACCAAGATGGGGTTACAAATCGCCTTTGCCGTCGCGTTTTGTATTTGGATGATGATGTTTGGCCAAGTCTCGACCGACATCAGACTGCCTTTTGGAGTAGTGATTCCTCTAGGATTGCTATTTTGGGGGTTAGCCACTTTTACGCTAGTCGCGGAAAGTAATGCCACCAACCTGACTGATGGAGTCGATGGTTTGGCGGGCGGAACGGTTGCCGTAGCGATGCTGGGCATGGGTGCGATCGCTGCTCCCACTCACCCTGAGCTAATGACATTTTCGGCCTGTCTGAGCGGTGCTTGCCTCGGATTTTTAGCCCACAATCGCAACCCGGCTAAGGTTTTCATGGGTGATACCGGGTCTCTCGCGATCGGTGGGGCATTAGCAGCGGTTGGATTGATGACCAACTCGTTATTTGCCTTGTTACTGATTAGCGGATTGTTTCTTTGGGAAACTCTATCGGTAATTATTCAAGTTTCTTATTTTAAGATGACAAAAAATGCCGATGGTGTTGGCCAGCGCTTTTTCAAGATGTCGCCTTATCACAATCATCTGGAACTCAGCGGCTGGACCGAGACCCAAATAGTAGGCTGGTTCTACACCGTGAATATCGTTCTGGCGCTTCTGGCTCTAGCTACAACCGTTCGATAGTTAACTCACACTCACTTAACTTCAATGTCACAATTTTTTATCCGACTTGTGACACTTTTAGAGAAATCTCTGATATATTACTCAAGTCGGAATGCTTGGAGAGATGGCTGAGTGGACGAAAGCGGCAGATTGCTAATCTGTTGTATGGATTAATCCGTACCGAGGGTTCGAATCCCTCTCTCTCCGTCAAATGTATAAGTCCAAGGAGCCGTGAGTTGTCATTCAATTCGCGGCTTTTTGATGGACAGGGGAATGCATTGGGGCTTTTCAAGCTTTCCGATCGGCTGTACCCTTAGGGGTAATTTGGAACTTGGGTTGTGAGGCTTGTGTTATGGCTGTGCAAAGAACTGGAATGAGCGTTAGACGGTCCGCAATGGTGACAAGTCTAGTTGTGGCACTGGGAATGATCACTGCCGCCTGTCAAGAAGCCGAATCCCCAAAAAGCGCAACGACTAGCACGACCAGCACCGAAAATCCAAAGCAACTTAAGCTAGGTTCACTATTGCCCTCCACGGGAGACCTAGCTTCCTTAGGCGGGCCAATGATCGCATCCGTTCCATTGCTGGTTGAAACGGTCAATCAATGCGGTGGGGTGAATGGTCAGCCTGTGGCATTAGTAGCTAGTGATGACCAGACTGATGCGACCGCTGGCACTGAAGCTGTGACGCGTCTGGTCAATGTTGAGAAAGTTGCTGGAGTTGTGGGATCGTTTGCCAGTGGAGTATCGATGGCCGCTGCGGCTATCACCTCTCGGAACAAGGTCATGATGATTTCACCGGGAAGCACGAGTCCAGAACTAACTAAAAAATCCAAGGAATTCAATGGCTATTGGGCCAGAACCGCACCATCTGACGCTTATCAAGCGCCTGCCATGGCAAAACTCGCCTATGACAAAGGCTATAGAAAAATCTCCACGATCGTGATTAACAACGACTACGGCAGAGGGTTTGAACAAGAGTTCATCAAAGCCTTCAAAGCGCTGGGCGGTACCATCATCAACGAGGCCAAACCGACCCGCTACGACCCCAAAGCCACCACACTGAAAACGGAAGCCGCCGAAGTCTTTAGCGGCAAACCGGATGCCGTCGCCGCCATCATGTATGTCGAGAGCGGCAGCCTCTTACTTAAATCCGCCTACGAACAGGGGCTAAGCCAAAATATCCCGGTACTGCTCCCCGACGGCATGTACTCTGACGATTTGGCTAAAAAAGTCGGCCAAACTAAAGATGGTAAATACATTGCAGCGGGTGTTCTCGGCACCATTCCCGGCGCAGACGGCACCGCCCTCGCCAGCTTCACCAAAATCTGGGAAGCTAAACTCAAGCGTCCAGTGGGAGCCTACGCAGCTCACTCCTGGGATGCCGCCGCGCTCTTAGTCTTGGCCGCTCAAGCCTCTGGGAAAAATACGGGTGAAGGAATTCAAAGCAAGATTAGTGCTGTCGCAAATGGTCCCGGTGAGGCCGTTACGGATGTCTGTGAAGGTCTCAAGCTCTTGAAAGCAGGCAAACCAATTAACTACCAAGGCGCGAGTGGAAACGTGGATCTTGATGGGAATGGGGACGTTATTGGTAGCTATGACATCTGGACCGTCAAAGATGATGGCACGATCGGCAAGCTTGGCAACGTGAAGTCTAAGTGACTTACATTAGTTCTGTTTAGTTTAAGAGGCCTAGGATAAAAAGAAAATTATGGTCTTTAACGAATTGCAAACTGAGAAATGCGTAAACCAGCGATCGGGTTTCTGTTTTTTCTCAACACCCCCATTCCCGAAGAAATTCAACAGTTTTATCAGATATGATTCATCTGCGCTCTAGAATCGAACTAATTTGGAATAGGAGTTTCGTATGACCAGTCTTGCAACTGCAATTCTCCCGAACACCGAATCTTTGAACTATTTGGTTCTTGGATTGGCGACGTGTTTTATCAAAAAAGATGGTGAGGTGATTCCAGTCCAGGTGATTGAACCAGTTCCATCAGCGACCTTAGAAACTATTGTGGCAGGGATTCCAACCTCCTATGAATTTGCCTTTGCGACCGATTTTCACGCTGTCATTCAAGGCGAACAACTAATTCGTCCAGAAGGTTTTCCGGAAGGTTCAAGATGGTGTGAAGACTTCATTGAGCGGGCGATCGCAGCGGCTCGGACCTATCAAGCTCGGAAAATTGCCCAGACGCTGCTGCCAGTGGGGGAGCGACGAGATGATTTTAAGTATTCAGTGGAGCGAAAACGAATTCTCAATGGCGAGCGTTTGGTCAGCCAGGAAGATAATGTCAAACAACATGCATACACTCATGAGAAACTCTAGCGCGAGGTTGAGGTGACTCTACTAGTTTAGTTTTTAGCCAGAACATTCTATACAGAACATCGGGTTTCGCAGCGATTCAGCTCAGCAGTAGAGCACTCTGGGCTTTTGGCGAGGACGATCGGAGACACGATCGGAGCATCCAGGAAAATGGCTTGTGAAAGTACGCAGGCATCCCAACCACTTTGGACAGAGACGTTTAGTTGTTCGCACTGTCCGCCTCGTCGTCCTTCATGAACATAATGACGGCAGTGACGGCAACTACTAGAAATACTCTCAGGAGTAATAATATTCGTCGTAGTTTTGCCGACTGTGATGATTTTGTCATCTGTTGGAAGCAAATCTATCCGTGACTTGACAACGCCATGAGAAAAATACTCTTCAGAAAAGAAATCGGATTTAGGAAGGATGTAGTAACGGGGATCAATAGTCTTCATAGTTATAGAGAGTTCTTAGGTGGAACGCCATAACTATTGTGCAATAACGCTGGGGATCGCTTTCTGAGCGCAAAATCTCGTCGGGACAACTCACACAATGCTTCCCGAGATCGTGATCCCCGATCGGGGCTTTAGGTTGTCTTAAGAATTGATTGACACATTGCAATCATTGACGTGGCGAGCACTTCAGGCTACACAAACAAGTAAATTCGAGTATCGGGATCACCCTCTTTATTGTGTATTGATATCCCTAAGTCGATTTACTGAGGATGTTGTATGTAGAAGTGTTTATACAATTTTATTTATTGATTTTTTACCGATTAATTAGTTTTAGTTGACCGTTGCTGAGTTGGAGAATAGGTAAGTCGGAGGTGCGAATTAAGGCTTCATCGTGGGTGGACATGAGGATAGTGACCCCGATTTTATTGAGCTGTTTGAGGATGTTTAAGATCTGACGAGAGTTATCGGGATCAAGGTTTCCGGTAGGTTCATCGGCTAACAAAATGGGGGGAGTAGCGACGATCGCCCTCGCAATACTGACGCGCTGCTGTTCGCCGCCGGAAAGTTCTTCTGGAAAGCTGGTGGCTTTGTGCTGGAGACCGACCATTTTTAGGGCTGGGGGGAGGCGACGATCGATTTCAGCGCGGCTGTAGCCCTGTGCCCAAAGGACAAAGGCGATATTTTCAGATACGGTGCGGCGGGGCAGGAGTTTGTAGTCTTGAAAGACAATACCGAGGGTGCGACGTAATTCGGCAAGTTTGTTGCCTTTAACTGTGTTGAGATGATAATCATTCACCCAAATATCACCGCTGCTGGGCAGATCTTCACCATACAGAAGTTTGAGTAGGGTTGATTTACCAGAGCCGGAGGTGCCTGTGAGCAGGTAAAAATCTCCAGCAAAAATGTCCATGGTCAGGTCTCTCAAGGCGGCGGTACCGTTACGGTAGGTTTTGCTAACGTTGTCGAGACGGATGACGCGAGGTTTGCTTGTTTTGGAGATAAGGTCGGGGTTCATGATCATTTTCCAGTGATTCGATACAGGATCGATCGCCATGCAAATTTAGGAAGAGCGGTCATGCGTTTCCAGCGCCACGGTTCTTGGTAGAGGCGATAGGTCCATTCTAAATTGCGATCGCAGAGCCATTTGGGGGCACGGGTTTTGGTTCCGGCCCAGATATCAAAGCTGCCACCAATGCCGATCCAGATACTGTCGGGACAAAGATGCCGCACGGAGTCGATCCAGAGTTCTTGGCGCGGCACTCCCAGACCGACATAGATCATGCGGGGTTGCAGTTTTTGGAGCCGATCGCACAATTCATCGTCAGGATTAACGTAACCATTTTCGGTACCGATGATCTGTAAACCAGGGTATTTAGCCGTCATCATGCTAGCGGCTTGAGCCGAGACCTCGGGTGCGCCGCCATAAAAGAAAATGCTGTCATGAGTCGTAGCAGCGTGATCCAATAAAGCTTCGGCCAGCTCGATTCCCGGAACCCGATCGACCCGTTTACCGTAGAGCTTGAGATAGAGAACTATGCCTGCACCATCGGGGATGACGAGTTCGGCTCGGTGGATGATGTCGGACAGTTCGGAACGGTCGCGCCCTTGCATGGTCATTTCAGCATTGAGCGTCACAACATGGGTACCTTGGCGATCGGCGAGACGATCTTTTAGGGTTTGAGTGGTGTTGGGGAGCAGATGAACGGGAATTCCGAGGATAGGGAATCGGGATTGAGTTAGAGGTGAGGATGCCATATTAAACGAGCGATCGGGGGTTAGGCTCTATTTTAGGCGGTGATGTAGGAATAGACGGTTGGATTATTGCGCATCTAATAACAACCAAAAACCAGCGAACTCTTCGGAGTCGGGACTCGATTGAATCGCCAGAAAATGTACGCCCTTTGCTTCTTTTTTACGATCTTCAAACTGTCGAGCTTCGGCTTGCAACGGCATATTCAATAATTGCGCTAAGGCCCACCGATCGATTACCCCCGTCTCTAGGACCAATTGCTGACCGTCTTGCATGTCATACCG
>JAYUEW010000119.1:0-22160 GCA_043739045.1 Synechococcales cyanobacterium | reverse complement strand
GTAATGGCATTTTTTCCAGCAGACCATTGGATTACGGAACCCGAAAAATTTGTGCAGACCCTAGAAGCAGCTCGGCACGTTGCCCTAAAGTCGCAAACGATCGTCACCCTAGGAATTACTCCCACCTTTGCATCCACAGGCTACGGCTACATTGCCCAAGGTGAATTATTGCCGCTTGAAGTTCAATCGCCCCACGAAATCCCAGCCTACAAGGTCGATCGGTTTACGGAAAAGCCCGATCGGGAAACCGCTGAAGCCTTCATCAAGACTGGGTTATATAGCTGGAATGCCGGGATGTTTGTGTTTCAGGGCAAAGTAGCCCTAGAGGAAATTCGGCGCTATGCCCCAGAGATTTTGGAACCCTTAGAATCAAAAGGAATCGCCGCCTATAGCGAACTTCCCAAAAAGAGCATTGACTATGCCCTAATGGAACCAACCCAAGAAGCTACCGTCTTGCCCGTCACTTTTGCCTGGGATGATTTGGGCGATTGGGGTGCGATCGAACGCCTGCTCAAAACCGATAAGCCAAACGTAGAAGTCGCCAAACACGTCGGTCTCGACACCCAAGGAGCGCTTCTTTATTCCACCCAAGAGGACGAGCTGATTGTCACGATCGGGCTGGATGATGTGGTGATTGTGCGAGATGGTAAGGTCACACTAATTGTCAAAAAAGACCGAACCCAGGACATCAAACAAGTTCTAAAAACCCTACGAGCAGACCCTGAATTAGAGCATCATCTGTAAATTCAGACAACAATCGGGCACGAAGTCAACGCAAGCCGCGTTAAAATGTGGCGGTTAATCTCTGCTCAACAATGAGCTTGTTTGATCGTCACTATGACCTCCTCATCTTCTGCCATTCCAAGCCCCGCGCCCTTCGCCATCACAACGCCGCTGTTTTACGTCAACGACGTGCCCCACATTGGCAGCGCTTACCCAACGATCGCCACCGACGCTATTGCCCGGTTTCAGCGAATGCGAGGGGTTGAGGTTCGGTTTATCACGGGCAGCGATGAACATGGCCAGAAAATTCAGCGGACAGCAGAGGTAAACAACCGCACACCTCAAGCCCACTGTGATGAGATTGTCGGGAGCTTCAAAGCGCTATGGGAACGCCTAGATATTAAGTACGATCGGTTTATCCGCACCACCGACGAACGCCATGCCGCCATTGTCCGCGAGTTTTTTCAGCGCGTTTGGGAAAAAGGTGATATTTATCTCAGCCAACAAAAAGGCTATTACTGCGTCTCCTGTGAAGAATTCAAGGACGAAAAAGACCTACTAGACGGCAAGCGCTGCAACATTCACGTCACCAAAGAAGTTGAATGGCGGGATGAGGAAAACTATTTCTTTCGGTTGTCAAATTACCAAACCGATCTCGAAGCACTCTATACCGATCGGCCAGAGTTTATTCAGCCTGACACTCGCCGCAATGAAGTCATCAATTTCGTTAAACAAGGGTTGCGCGACTTCTCGATTTCTCGGGTTAATTTTGACTGGGGATTTCCAGTTCCAGAAGATCCGAATCATGTGATCTATGTTTGGTTTGACGCGCTTCTCGGCTACTTGACCGCACTTCTTGATGAAGACGATGCGCCAACCTTAGCCAATGCGATCAAACACTGGTATCCCCACCATACCCACATTATTGGAAAGGACATTTTGCGTTTTCATGCCGTGTATTGGCCTGCGATGTTAATGTCTGCTGGACTGGCTTTACCGGGCCGTGTCTTTGGCCATGGATTTTTCTTAGATAATGGCGTGAAAATGGGGAAAAGTAGCGGGAATGCAATCAATCCAGATTTGTTGCTCGATCGTTACGGAAGTGATGCAATGCGCTACTACTTCTTAAAAGAAATTAAGTTTGGTCAAGATGGATCATTTGAAGAAACACGATTTGTAAATATTCTTAATGCTGATTTGGCGAACGATTTAGGCAATTTGCTAAACCGGACCTTGAAGCCTGCAATTAAAAATGGTGGTGGAGCGGTTCCTAATCTTAGCGGCGCAGATATTCCTGAGACTAATCCACTGAAACTAATGGGATTAGATTTAGGCGATCGGGTGACAGTATTCTACGAAGCTCTCGCGTTCCATGATGTTTGTGAAGCCGTTCTGGAGCTGGTTCGGCTCGGAAATCGCTACATTGATGAGCAAGCGCCTTGGACACTTTACAAACTCGGTAAGACCGATCCGGAGAAACATAAAGAAGCTGAACAGGTCACCTATAGCATTTTAGAATCTGTTCGATTAGCGGCTTATTTACTTGCGCCGATCGTTCCCAATATCAGCACTCGTATTTATGAACAATTGGGATACAGTGTTAACTTCAATGACGCTCCTTTAATAGATGTATCGAATATATTCATCACCCATTCGACTTGGGGAATACTCGAATCAATGCAAATCTTAGGAAATGCTCAACCCGTTTTTCAGAAACTTGAACTCCCGATCGTTGTTGAATCTGTACTAAATCTGTAGATTCGGCATTCGTAACGAATGAACATTTGTAACAGGCCTATGATGAACAATATATAGGGAACTGAATTGTTCTCAACTGTCTGACTCATTAAAACGTCTGCATAATAATAGAGGCATAATCAAGTGTTAAATAATCAGAATCTTTCAACTGAGCATGAGTCCATGTTCTCACCCGAACATATCCTTGAAAATCGTGGCCGAGTCGCTATTTTCATTGACGGTTCAAATCTTTTCTACGCTGCCTTGCAGCTGGGAATTGAAATCGACTACACCAAACTTCTCTGCCGTTTAACGGGAGGATCTCGTTTGTTGAGAGCATTTTTCTACACAGGGGTCGATCGTACTAATGAAAAGCAACAGGGGTTCTTATTGTGGATGCGACGCAACGGCTATCGTGTCATTTCAAAAGATCTCGTTCAGCTTCCTGATGGCTCAAAGAAAGCTAATTTGGATGTTGAGATTGCTGTCGATATGATGTCGCTTGTGGGTTCCTATGACACAGCGGTGTTGGTTAGCGGCGATGGCGATTTAGCTTATGCCGTCAATGCCGTGAGTTATCGCGGAGTTCGGGTTGAAGTGGTCAGCCTACGATCGATGACGAGCGATAGTTTAATAAATGTAGCCGATCGATATGTTGATCTGGACACGGTTAAAGAAGACATTCAGAAGACCCAACGTCCCTACACCTACCGTCCTCTATCCACAGCAGGCGTTGCCGTAGAACAAGAAAACTAGCCTCGACTAGAGGGATTAATGAGAGACAGGCTGGAAGATTAGGAAGTGCGCAAATTGCGTAGATAGAATCTCCTAATTCTAGGGTCTGTTTTTTCATTTGACTAGTTTTTCATTCGTCTAATCATATGTGGAGTCGAATTCAGTTGAAATCTTTGGGACGATCGGGACGAATCATTGCAGGGATGGTGCTGGTGGCTGCGATCACGGGTGGCATTTATTATATTTTGATGCCCAAACAGAACAGTTTGAAGTCCAGTTCAGGTGGCGATGCGGCTTTGATCGATCCGAGTTTGAAATTGGATGATTTAGTATTAGAACAAGCTGGAGATGATGGGCAGTTGCTGTGGAAACTCAAAGCCAAAAAAGCGACCTACAACCGCGACAAGAAAGAAGGCGAGATTCTAGATCTAAGTGGAGAACTGTATCAAGATGGCAAACCCGCCTTTAAAATTTCGGCCAAAAAAGGATCAATTTTGGGAGACGGAAAAGTTTTGATGCTCAGAGAAAACATTGTAGCCCTAGCGCTAAAAGATGGTGTGGAGCTGAAGGGAAACGAAATGGAATGGAAGCCCCAACAAGACTTAATGGCCATCAAAAATCAGTTCACGGCCACCCATAAGAGAATTAAACTAGAAGCTAAAGAAGGTCAATATTTTAGTCGTAAACGTCAAGCGAATCTCTCGGGGAAAATAGTTGCAAACGTCAAGGAGGAAAAACTTAACCTTCAAACTGAAAAACTAACGTGGCTGCTTGAACCTGAAACAATTGAAACTAATTCACCGATCGCAATTGAACGAACACCAGAAAAAGGAGTTGTCGATCGGGCAAAGGCGGACAAAGGCTCGTACAATCTCAAAACAAATGTGGCGAAACTGGAAAATAATATCGATATTGCAGTCGCCAAACCCGATCTGAAAATTACAGGTCAAGAACTCACTTGGGATACCAAAAAGGAAATTGTCATGGCCGCAAAACCCATGACCGCCTTTAGTCCTGTAGACCAAGTGACCATCAGCGGCGATCGGGGGGAAGTAAAGCTTAAAGAACGCATTGCTTATTTGAATCAAAATGTCAAAGGCTCAAGTCAAAAAAATGAATCCACTATTGCCACCGATCGGCTCACTTGGTTTCTAGATAGTCAAACCTTTGAAGCCGAAGGTAATGTTGTTTATCGTCAGGCTAGCCCTGCGGCAAAATTAGTGGGTAAAACAGCTAAGGGGAATCTAAATAGTCAAGATATAACCGTTAGCGGTGGTAATGAATCTGACGATCGTGTCATCATCGACATTGTGCCGAATACTCTAACTCCATAAATTGCTCCTACATTTTTCATTTGAGTGGTATGGGCGGTAAACTATCTCCATCTTGATAAAACCAAACACCATCTTCTTTTATAAATCGCGATCGTTCATGCAATTGATAGACCGGATCCGTTAATTCCAATCCTCTATAGAGTGCTACAAACTCAACGATACCGCGCCGATCGTTCACTCCGCCGTTCTGAGTTTTTAATACCGTAAGACCCATCCAATTTGTGTTTGTGATGGTTTTCAACAACATTTGCCGATCGGTGTTTTTGCGTTTTTTTGGATATTGCGTTTGAATCAAATACTCAACATCACCCTTACTATAAGCACTGTATCTCGATCGCATTAAAGCCTCAGCCGTAGGAGCAATGGCGTTCCCACGCAAGTACATATCACAGCAATCGAGATGACGAACATGGCTTCCACAGGGACAAAACGGCTGTAGCAACATAAATCAGGTCTGAATGACGGTCTCATAAACAACTATAATAGGAATATAGTTTATCTACAATTTTAGAGTTATTGATTTGTCTATTGATTTTTTTAAATTCTCCTCGAATTCATTATTAGTCTCACAACAGTTTCTCTGGACACTAGGAACTGAACTTTCTATTGAGGGCCAAGATCGGATTCCGCATAATTGCGCCACACTGGTCATCAGTAATCATCGCAGTATGATGGATGCGGCAATTCTGATGTCGGCCCTCAATACTCCCATTCATTTCGCTTGCCATCACTACATGGGACAAGTTCCACTGATGAATGAACTGATCAATCAACTCGGCTTTTTGCCCTTAGACAAACCCAACCAGCCCCATCATAATTTCTTCGGTCGTGCCAGTCGTCTGCTGCTCAATCACAAAACTATTGGGATTTTCCCCGAGGGTGCTCAGCCCATGGTGAACCCCACAACTCCTAATTCCATTAATAAATTTCAGCGGGGATTTGCCCATTTAGCCCTGCGCACTCCCGTGGAAAATCTAGTCATTTTACCCGTTGCAATCGCCGCCCGTAATGAACTGAATACTAGTTTATTTCCTGTGCGTTGGCTACAATTATTTGACCCATCAGAACCACTATTCGATCGACCAGATTGGCATCCCTTGGTACTATATGGTCAAGTCAAAGTAAACATTGGAACGCCGATTCCCGTGAGCTTGGCCCAGAAACCCGATTATCATGGGCGCAAAGCATTGCACTGGATTAGGGATCTAACAGAACAATGTCATCAAGACATTCAACAACTACTGCAACAATCATTCTAGAGTGCTCGTCTAACCTAGCTTATCCCACTCAATCAACTCATGTCAGCCAATCACTTCATTCACTTCCTACCCGCCCAAAATCCCCAACCCAAGTTACCTTTATTTATCTATCTGCCAGGAATGGATGGCACCGGGAAACTCCTCAGATCTCAAATCCCGAATTTAGAACGATCGTTTGATATTCGACGACTGTCAATTCCGGTTGATGACTTGAGTAATTGGGATGAAATGGTAGCGAAAATTGCTGAATTAATTAAGAGTGAATTAGGCACTGAATATCCCAGACGCAAACTGTTTCTCTGTGGCGAATCATTCGGTGGATGCCTTGCGTTAAAACTCACAATACAATTTCCGGAACTCTGCGATCGCTTAATTCTTGTCAACCCTGCATCGTCTTTTAAACAACAAGCCTGGATACGTTGGGGATTATATTTTACTCCCTTATTACCTGCAAGGCTTTATCCATTATCTTGTATGGCATTATTGCCTATACTTGCAACTCTAGAAAGAATAGCCATAAGAGACAGTAATGCCTTGCTTAATGTCATGCAATCCGTCAAATTCAAAAGTGCAATGTGGCGAGTTTCATTACTCGATCGATTTGATCTCCAAGTCCAACAACTCCAGAAAATCACTCAACCGACCTTAGTGATTAGTAGTGGCAGCGATCGTTTATTACCATCTAAAGCCGAAGGGGAACTACTAACCCAACACATTCCAGAATCACAGCTTCATTTAATTCCAGAGGGTGGACATGCGGTGCTGTTGGAGCGAATGATCGACCTCCATGAAATCTTACAAACTTGTGCATTTTTACCCTCGAACCATACCAACCAAAGCACCACAGATTTAGCTAAATATTCGGTTTAAGCTAACGTTTACACCACAATTAAAACAACAAAATTAAAACAAGTAAATGTAAGATTCAGTGAAATCCTAAATCCCTCCCAGTACCATTGTGAACCTGCGCCAGTTTTTCATATTTGTGGGCATGGGCAATCAATTCTTGAGCTTCAGTATCGCTGACTTCGCTAATGATTTTTCCAGGAATACCCACAACGCGCGATCGAGGTGGCACATTTTTAGTCACAACAGCACCCGCCCCGATAATACTACCCGCTCCAACTCGAACGCCATCCAGCACTATAGCGCCCATGCCAATCAAACAACCCGATTCAATATAGGCACTGTGGATAATGGCGCGGTGGCCGATGGTTACGTCAGATTCTAGAATAGTAGGCTGGCCGGGATCGCCGTGGAGAATTGCCCCATCTTGAACATTGCTCCGATCGCCAATAATAATCGATTCTAGATCCCCCCGTAGAACCGCACCATACCAAACACTTACGCCAACACCCAGCGTAATGTGCCCAATGATTGTCGCATTGGGGGCGATGAATGTAGCATTAGATAAATCAGGAGGTTGCCAATAGGTTGGACCGAAATGGGTAGAAGGACCGAAGTTTGCAGAAGGCATCGTGATTTGGGGAGTTTGTGACAAATTGATGGAGGAGGAATACCGCAACAAATATACATCGCTATAATAATGGAACAACTCAGATATTCTTAGAAATTCTACGAGTTTGACATCCTCCTGGAACCTGCTTAATATCCTCCCTATAAGTTTCAGATGATATGACTAGTTTGCTCTTGCAATATCCCATCTATGGCGCTGAGATTTCTTGTCCGCATTGCCGACAGATCATTCCAGCTTTAACTCTGACGGATACTTATCTCTGTCCACGTCATGGTGCATTTGAGGCAGATCCAAAAGCCAAGGAGCTAGTTCATCTCCAGTCGGGGCGACATTGGCGACTGTGGAAGGATGAATGGCATCGCCAACATAATCACCCCGATGGGATTCGATTTGAAATTCACGAGGCGCTCGATCGGCTCTATACCCAAGGTTATCGGGCCACGAAGGTAATTATTGCAGCGCGTTATCAGGAGTTGGTGAGTACTTATTTAGAACGCAGTACCCCTTGGCGTGAGTCTTTGGATGCTCAGGTGCCGAAGCTCTATGGACTTCCGGTGGAGTTCAGCGTCAATGCCTCAATTGAGCCTCGGTGGGATGTTATTAATTTTGATCTAGAAAAGGAGCCGGGTGCTCCGGTTCGGTATCCTTACTTTCGACTTTTGGAGTAGGGATTGATGCTGCATCATGTGTCGATTCGGACGGCGGATATTTTTAAGTCGATCGCGTTCTATGAACAACTTGGATTTCAGGTGAACGATCGGTTTACGGCGGGTACGACTTTGGCCTGTTGGATGGAAGGATTAGGTGGGCGACTAGAATTAATCCAAATTCCTGAGCCGAAGCCTGCGGTCGATGCTTTTTTTGATGAACATTATGTGGGCTACTATCATTTGTCGTTTGATGTGGCCCTGATGGGCATTGCTGAGAGTTTGCTAGATTGGGTAACGATGTTTCAGGAACGGTTGAGCGCGATCGGTCAGCGGGCGACGGTGTTGCTGGATCCACAAAAACAGCAGATTGGCGATCGGTGGTATGAGGTGGCGTTTTTGGCTGATCCCGATGGGCTAGCGATCGAATTTTTGAGACCGCTAAATTGAGAATCTGATTCCTTTTTGACCGAAATTCTTCTTACTCATAACGCGGCTACCATAGAACTCAATTGCCCATGGATATTGCTGTGAACTACCTACACCAACCGCAAAGGGGTATGGTCTAGGCTTCCAACTTCAACGGGTAGCGCCTTAGAAACGGATGACTTACGCCTTCCAGACCTCGGACTTACCTTCCCTCCATTGGCAGCAGCGCTAGTTCCTAACGCTAAAATGCGAAGCCCTTCATCTCGAATATTGATAGCAGCATTCACATCACGGTCATGCTTTGTTTCACAGTTTTGACACTGCCATGACCGGATATTTAGCGGCAAACGACCAACTCGATTGAGACAGACTGAGCAAGTCTTTGAGGAGGGAAAGAAGCGGTCTACTTCGATGTAGTAT
The DNA here is from genome assembly GCA_043739045.1 of Synechococcales cyanobacterium. Taxonomy (GTDB): domain Bacteria; phylum Cyanobacteriota; class Cyanobacteriia; order Leptolyngbyales; family Leptolyngbyaceae; genus JAAFJU01. The sequence continues at coordinate 13,399 of JAYUEW010000119.1, read as the reverse complement.
TTCCCCTCTTCTCTTGCTTTATATTCAAGCATTCCGGTGAATTCACCCCAACTGGCATCGCTGATCGCTTTTGCCAAGTTGTGATTTTTGACCATATTCTTCACTGCCAAATTCTCAACGCAGATGACTTGGTTTTCGTTCACCATTTTGCGAGAGAGCTTATGCAGAAAGTCCTTTCGGGTATTGGCGATGCGCTCATGGACTCGCGCCACGATGCGTTTTGCTTTCTTCCGAGTATTGGAGCCTTTCCCGTTGTGCGATAGCTTTTGTTGCTTGCGCTTCAGGTTCTTAGCTCGTCTTTTCAGCACTCTAGGATTGTCAAACTTCGACCCATCAGATGTGATGGCGAAATGTGTTAATCCCAAATCAATACCGACTGCTTTCCCGTCACTGGACTTAACCAATTCAGGGACATCATCATCAAACAGCAATGAGGCAAAATACTTGCCGGAAGCCGTCATTGAGACGGTGACGGTTTTCAGCTTGCCATCAAGCACCCGATGAATCTTGGCTGGAATCATGCCGAGCTTAGGCAGCTTCAATCCTTCATCATTGAGTTTGACGTTCTGAGGATACTGAATCGATTGCTTCCCAAACTTTGATTTGAAGTTTGGGAACGTTGCTCGTCCGTCAAAGAAGTTGATAAAGGCTCTCGATAGATTCAGCGAGACTGCTTGCAGCACTTGACCATATGGTTCAGCCAGCCACTCAAACTCTTTCTTCAATCCCGGTAGACGGTGATTCATCTCTTGCTGGGACAGTCCCTTCCCGGTCTCTTTGTAGAGTCGATTGGTCTCGGACAGCGAGTTATTCCAAAACCAACGAGCACAGCCAAACGCTTTGGACAGCGATTCTTTCTGCTCGTCGGACGGATAAGTTCTGACCTTGACTGCTTTCATGATTCCAGTATCTTGCTGCAAAAATACGGGAGTAGTAAATAAGTCTTCTGTGACTATCTGACCGTTGTTTGTGGACTCCGCTTCGCTCCATCCACCTGGCTTTCATCCCCCGCTAATCTGTAAACGATATAGCGGGGGAATTCCCGCCGAGCTAGTTAAAAAGATCTAAAAAGTTGGCTGAGCCTGGAACTTATTACCAATAGAATGACTCTATCCATATAGTTAGTCCCCTGTGCTAGTTTTCGGAATGTCACAACCCCCTATGTTTACCTCTCGCCTTCTGAACTTGTTTGCCCTCGCTGCCCTCACCACTACCAGTGTTTTGTCAGGGTTTAGCCCCGATCTCCGCCTGAGCCACACCACCACTCAAGCGGCCTATGCTCAAGAATCTAGCTTCACTCGATATGTTCGTGCCGCATTTGCTATTGAACAAGAACGCCGATCGTTGATGGCTAAAGTAAAAAGTATGACCGGTGGAGATTTGCCCGCTAATGTCTGTGAATCTGGGTTTTCCAAACTTTCAGGACAATTCCAAGGTCCAGTGCGCGATATTTGCAACCAGTTCAACCAATCGGCAATGGCTATTGTGAACAAACATAATCTAGCTGCCGAATTTAATGAGTTCCGAAAGCAAGCGATGAGCAGTGATCCCAAGGTTCGCCGTGACATGCAACAACAAGTCTCTGCTGAAATGCGTCGTCTCAAATTAAGCTTCTCAAATTGAGCTAACGGGATTTACCCCATCTCTCAAACCCAAAAAGCGATCAGAACTCCAAGCTTCCGATCGCTTTTTAGATGGGTGGTATTAGCAGTTAGCAAGAAACAAAAACGACCGTATTTCATTTCAGATACAATAAATCGCCCAAATACCGGATGATAATCCCGATCATTTACCTAAAATTCACGGTTAGACGCTCGGGCCGGATCGTACCCTTCATTCCGCACCCGACGGCGTAGATCACCCGCATCAGGACTCGATCGTACCGCATCATCCGGGCTAATTCGACCTGAGAGCACCAATTCACAGAGAGCTTGGTTCATCACCTGCATCCCTTCATTCGTATCGGTCTCCATCATCCGGAATGCTTCCGTATCTTCCCCCTTTAACATATAGTCCGAGATCGCCGGCGTATTGACCAGTATCTCGTGAACCGCTGTCCGTCCGCCATCGGTCGTGGGTAATATCTGCTGTGACACAATAGAAACCAGCGATTCCAAAATCTGAACCCGCATCGAGGCTTGTTCGTCCGGGTTGAAAATGTTCAGCAAACGATTCAGCGTTCCGATCGCATCTTTGGTGTGCAAAGTGCCCAACACCAAGTGACCCGTTTGAGCCGCCTTGAGTGCCGTATCTACCGAAACGCGATCGCGCATTTCCCCAATTAGAATCACATCAGGATCTTCCCGAAGAACTGCCCGTAGCGCTTCTGAAAATTTGTGGGTATGTACCCCTACTTCCCGTTGGCTCACCAGACAGTGGTTGGACTGATGCACGTACTCGATCGGATCTTCGATAGTGACAATGTGTTTGGTGTCGGTATCATTTAAATGGCGAATCATAGCCGCGATCGAGGTCGATTTTCCAGAACCCGTTGGACCAGTAACCAAAATCAACCCTTGGGGCCTTTCAATAAACTGCTTCAGAACCTGAGGCAAGCCCAAGCTGTCTACTGTCGGCACCGTCAGCGGAATCAACCGGAACACAATGGCCCCACCCGTCAAACTCTCGAAACAGTTGACCCGACACCGCAGAAATCCGGGATAGTAAATTGCTGTATCCAACTCCATGGTCTCGGCGAATATTCTGCGTTGGTTTTCGTTCAGAATTTCCGCTAAGTAAAGACTGAACTGGTCTACCGTGATAATCCCATACTCGGGCTGGACGGTCATTGCGCCGCGAATTCTGAAGCGCACCGCTTCTTCAGTCCGCAGATGAATATCCGATGCGCCTTTGTCATGGGCATCACGCACCATCTGTTCAATGGTGTTTGTGGAGGTGATCTGGGCTAAAAATGGAGCGGTGGCACGGGTGGGGGCTTGGTAGACCGTGGCTGCTGGAATAGCGGCCCGGATTTCAGGAGCCATGCCTTGAGCGGCGATTGCGACTCCGGCAGAAGCTGGGGGACGCATCCTTGGCGGCGGTGGTGGATTGCTGGGGGGCGGCGGTGGCGCGATCGGGAGATCTGCCGCAGAACGGGCCGCCATGCTCATATCACGGTTTGATCGATTATCGGGGTTAGACTGATTCATAATACGCCTAGACAATACACGTAAAATATGGCCTGTAACAAGAGCATCACTTATGCAAGCTGTTGTTTACCGCAAAGTCCTGACTTGTTGACAAGCGGTGAAGATTACAGATGTGCAAAAGTTACAGAAGAGTGAAAATAGCTTTAGTTCTATACATTATTGTAGCTACTCCCCATAAATTTACTTAAAAAATCATGCGATCGGTTGCAATTCTCCCCAAGTTATTGCTCTTCTTTTTCATATTTATTGCGGGCTAATGTCCGGCTAATTTGCGTAAGTTGAGTGTTTTCATTAGTATCTTCACTATGGCTATCCGAACCTATGGCTATCCGAATTAAATCTTTTCTCAAAATCTTAGAGCATCGCCTTGCGGTCCCCTCCTACAGCGGAATGGTGTTATTAGGGTTTGCTCTCTTTTTCTTTATCGCTGCCACCAATACGATGGCTGGCTGGCTCTACGTTATGAGCGGCCTCATTTTGGCGCTGTTAGGTATCGCCGCCGTCTCTGTTCGCCGAAATTTACGGGGGATCTCGGTCGATCGGCCCAAGTTAGAGCCTGTGTCCGCTGGAGATGTTCTGGCCATTAGATTTGATCTGCATAACGACACGGCACAGCCAAAAGCGTTGATTCAGGTGATTGATTTTCTTCCGCCCGGTCTTGGGAATCCTCACACGTCAGTTATTGCAGCATTGCCTGCCCGCCATTCTGTCGAAGTCCACTATGATTTGATGCCTGCGCGCCGTGGAGTTTATCGCTGGCAACGCTTACAACTTCGTACGGGTGCGCCATTGGGGTTGGTGTGGGGCAGTCGAACTTGTCAAGTGAACGCGGTGGCGGTGGTCCATCCACGCATTTTGTCCTTGGCCTGCTGTCCGTTGATTGACAAATTTGGTACCGATCGTAGCCTCCAACAACTCAGTAACCGAACTCCCAATGCTGCAACCTCTGGCCAAACCCGATCGCTGCGGCCCTATCGTTGGGGCGACTCAACTCGGCTGATCCATTGGCGCACCAGTGCAAGACTTGGGGAATTGCGGGTGCGAGAGCTGGAAACGTTCACGAGTGGGCAGTCGATTGTGATTGCGCTGGATAGTGCTAGAGCTTGGGATTCGGAAAATTTTGAACAGGCGGTTACGGCAGCGGCGGCGCTTTATTTTTATGCGCAACGTCAACAACTACAGGTGCAGCTCTGGACGGCTAGTTCAGGCTTGGTGAAGGGCGATCGAAATGTACTGGATACGTTGGCATCGACCAATCCCAATGAGATGCGCCAAGCTGAAGCGCTGCCCGATTCTCCCATCCTATGGCTGACGAGTCACAGCCCGATTAATCTTCCGCCAGGGAGCCGATCGTTGCTGTGGACATCAATATCACTAACATCAGTATCACTAAGTGATGGTTTGGGGGGTGAGGCGATCGGAATAAATGCAACTGAACCGATCGATTTACAACTCATGCGTCTAGGAAAAAACTAAGGAATTTTTATGTACATCTTATGCCGACTAAATCACCATGAATGACTTTCCTGACGACTTTTGGCTCGGAGTCGAGCAATTCAATCAAGGCGAATTTTATGCCTGTCACGACACCCTAGAAGCCGTCTGGATCGAAGCCCCTGAAGCGGACAAACGATTTTATCAGGGCATCTTACAAGTCGCCGTTGCGCTCTACCATCTTGGGAACCAAAACTGGCGCGGTGGAGTCATTTTATTAGGTGAAGGAATTCATCGACTCCGATCGTTTCCCTCGGACTATGCTGGACTAGATATGGCGGACTTTGTGGCTCAGGTCACTAGTTTGTTGTCATTTCTGCAACATCAAGGAGCCGAAAATCTTCCGCCCTTTCAACTCACCATTGGTCCGGGTGGACGAGGCTTAATCGCGGAGGATGAACAACACCGATCGCAGCCCTATCTAGACCGCTTGTGATACTATCCAAGCAAGGGTCTTCTAGCGGCTTTTAATGACTTTGCTGAGCAATTCTATGCCTTTTAATCTTTCATCTATCTTGCAATCGTCTGCCCTTCGTCTGCCTAGGGTTCTATTGCCACTGACCTTACCATTGTTGCTTTTGGCCGCCACTCGTTTGGTCCAAGCGGCTCCTGTTCAAACAATGCAGCTTCGGGCGAATGTCACGGAAGCCAATTCAAAAACCGGAGTCGTTGTCGCACGGGGCAATGTCTTAATCACCTATGCTGCCCGCCAAATTGAAGCGACCGCTGCCCAGGCGATTTATTACAGCAAAGAAGGCAAAATCATTCTCAGCGGTAATGTCAATATTCTCCAAGAGGGCAACAGGTTAAAGGGCGAAACCGTTACCTATCTTGTTAACGAAGGTCGATTTGTCGCGTTACCTCAGGAAAATAGCCAAGTTGAAGCGACTTATATTATCAAAGACACCCCAGAATCCGCTCCGGCCCCAGCGCCCATTCCCACTAATCCCGCTAGGGTAAAGCCTCTCAAAATGCCCTTCCCCGTTGCGCCCAGGCCTGAAGGTGCAGTCCTTCAACCGCCTAATCCTGACACTACAAATCCTCGATAGCGTATTATTTGCCTAGATTATTTCCCCAGATATTTACGACCTAGAACTCCCTTGAAACTTGCACTTCAAAACGTCCATAAGTCCTACGGGAAACGATCGATTGTCCATCGTGTCAGTTTGTCGATCAATCAAGGCGAAGTGGTGGGCTTGCTTGGTCCGAATGGTGCGGGCAAAACGACGACGTTCTATATGGCGACGGGACTAGAAAAACCTGACCAAGGTAAAGTTTGGCTGGACGATCAGGAAATTACCACCCTTTCCATTGATAAACGGGCGCTGTTGGGGGTTGGTTATTTGGCCCAAGAAGCCAGCATTTTTCGATATTTGACCATACAGGATAATATTCTTCTGGTGCTGGAGCAAACGGGTGTCCCGCGTAATGAGTGGGCCGATCGGTTGGATAGTTTACTGAAAGAATTTAGATTAGAAAAAGTGGCAAAGACCGAAGCAATCGCCGTGTCTGGCGGTGAACGACGGCGGGCAGAACTAGCGCGGGCCTTGGCTTCAGGTCCAGAGGGTCCAAAGTTTTTGTTACTTGATGAACCGTTTGCAGGGGTCGATCCGATCGCGGTTGCTGAAATTCAAGAAATCATTGCAAAACTGCGGGATCGCAACCTTGGCATTCTGATTACGGATCACAATGTTCGAGAAACCCTGTCGATTACGACCCGATCGTACATTTTGCGAGATGGCGAAATTTTGGCAGCGGGAAGTTCGGCTGAGTTATATGCCAATCCGTTGGTGCGGCAATATTATCTTGGCGATAATTTTCAGCCTTAGCATTCAATCGTTCCTATTCCTTTATTCATAGATTATGTCTAGTCCGCCGATCGCTAAACAACAGTCTCTACCATTGAGTATTCCTGGATTTTCGGTCCTCGATCGTTATCTTGCGTCGCAATTGATGTTGCCCTTTTCCTTTGGGGTCGCCGCATTTTCGTCCATCGGCGTTTCGATCGGCGCACTGTTTGAGCTGATTCGGAAAATTACGACGGCGAATCTATCATTTGAGATTGCGGTGCAGGTTTTTTTCTTGCAGATGCCGCTCTATATCTATTACGCGTTGCCGATGTCGATGTTGCTTTCGACCTTGATTTTGTATAGTCGTCTTTCAACCGATAGTGAGCTAGTCGCGTTACGCAGCGCAGGTATTAGTGCTTATAGATTGATTGTCCCGACCCTGATTATGGGATTAATCGTCACCGGAATCAGTTTTGCCTTTAATGAGGCGATTGTTCCAGCGGCCAATTCCCGTGCGACGACGCTATTGCAGGAGGCGCTGAATGAAGGCAAAGTCAATATTGTCAGTAATATTGTCAATCCAGTCTACGAATCGGTCACGTTGCCAGATGGAACCAAAACGCAGATGTTGACCAAGCTATTTTACGCTAAAACCTCTAATGGCAAGGAAATGGAAAGCGTGACAATTTTGGATTTTTCTGAGCCGGGAATGCAAGTGTTTGTGGCAGGACAGCGGGCGGTGTGGAATAACGAGAAGAGTTTTTGGGATATTTTTGATGGCACGTCCTATAGTTATTCGGTAGATGGAACTCGACGGGAAATTCTGAAATTCCAAAAAGCAGTGGTTAATTTTTCACGGGTGCCCTTAGATTTGGCAGCTCGTAAAAAGAATTGGGAAGAGATGACGATCGCAGAACTCAATGATTTGCGATCGCTCTATGATCAAAGTGGAAATTTCAAAGAATCACAAACAACGCTTTTGCGCATTCAACAAAAAACTGCAACGCCCTTTGTTTGCTTGGTGTTTGCATTAGTGGGTGCGACCTTGGGAATGCGACCGAACCGACGATCGGGTAAGGGCGCGAGTTTTGCGATTAGTATCGTGATTATTTTTGGATACTATTTGCTAGCATTCATTTGCGATGCCATGGGGAACACCGCCGTATTATCGCCCTATGTAGCAGCTTGGTTGCCGACGATCGTTGGTCTTATGTTGGGTGGTGGATTGCTTGTGAAAGCAGCGCAGTAAAATCTAATTGTTTTTGAGAAGTTGTCTAATATCTTCACCACGAACCACACCGATTAAATGATTCTAGGTATGATTATGCGATTCATCATGCAATTCTTACCTTAAAAGTTTATCGTTCAGTGAAATAGATTTCGTTAGTATTCATTAGGATTCGATCGAGTGATTGTTAGGGGAGTTCAAATCACCCGAAAGGTACAGAGTAAATATTAGTTTTCTTCCTATACTGAGGGCAATTCTTACGAACGCAATATTAATCAAACGCAAAAATAGTTGCACTATTAGCCCTGTTAACATTAGGAGAATGACTTATGAGCAATGAAACATCTAAACAAAGGCTACCTGAAATTGATCCGACTCAGCTAGAAGATCCAAGGGCCATATTTGCCGATAAGGATCGCTCCTTTCTGGAAAAAGTGATGGTGGAAGGTGGATTTGTTGATCCTTATGATGCAAGAGACTTCACAGAAGTTGTATTTCGGATTATGCGGGATTTGATGACCACTGAAGCGGCTGACAGGGTTGCGGATGAGCTGCATGAGGACATGTTCCCCACCAAGGAAAAAGCCCTCCAGATGGAAGTGACCGATCTCTGGAAGGATACAAATCCATTGGTCGGGTTTCTAAGCCGAGTTCGTCCACCGTGGCAAGGGCCAGGAATCTTTAAGATTGATTCCGATCGCTTCTTTTTTAGGGCCGCAAATGAAGGTGGACTGGAAAGAGGACGCGAGCATAAGGATGCCGATCGTAAGCGAGCTGTAAAAGCGGTTTTTGCAGCAACTAAGAAAGAGCTTTCCGAGGAGAGAATTGCAGAAATCTCGACTTGGTTACCCGAAGATGGTGTTCGAGAACTCTGGGCAGAGGCATAGGGAAGAGGGTTGCGATCGAACATCTAGAATGTATGCTCGATCGCAATTTTGAATTTGTGAAACCATTGAAATGCCTCGTAGCATAGCGCTTTGTATGGATCACCACATTATTTATTTGTTCGTTGTTGGACTCCTATTAATAGTTGTGACCTTAGGTTCGGGTTGGATTTCACGTCTTCCTATTTCCTATGCTCTTATCTACTTAGTTGTTGGGATTCTGATGAGTCCTTATGGTTTTAATCTGATACAAATTCGTCCTGGAGCAGAGTTTTTAGAACGGTTGACGGAGCTAGTTGTCATTATCTCGCTCTTCGGCTGTGGGCTAAAGATGAATCGACCGCTTCGGGCTTGGGCTTGGCAATCAACGGCTAGGCTGATTGGGATACTGATGCCCATTTGCATTTTTTCAGTTGCGGCGATCGGGTACTGGGGGCTAGGAATGAGTGTCGGTGCAGCAATTTTACTGGGTGCAATCCTAGCTCCGACGGATCCCGTTCTCGCTTCAGAAGTCCAAATTTCTCATCCTGACGATCGCGATGAACTTCGGTTTGGCCTGACCTCAGAAGGAGGCTTAAACGATGCCCTTGCTTTTCCCTTTGTCTATTTTGGATTGTATTGGCTGAAAGATCCTCAATGGCAAAATTGGGTGGCTGAGTGGGTCATGGTGGATTTAGTTTGGGCGATCGCGGCTGGGATTGCTATGGGTATCATTGTGGCTCGAAGTGTAATTTGGGTGGACAAAAAGATTCAGAAGTCCCATCGGGTTGATGCTTTAATGGAAGACTTTGTAGGATTAAGTATTATTCTACTTACCTATTCATTGACAGAGCTTGTGAATGGATACGGTTTTCTAGCGGTGTTTGTTGCAGGCATCACCACACAACGGTGCTGCTACGATTTAGAAAAGAAGAATTCTCAGCTAGAATTTACGGAAACGATCGAGAAACTGTCTGAAATTGGAATAATCTTGTTACTAGGTTCACTGTTACGCATTGAATCTATTGTCAAATATGGCGGACAGGGACTGATGATCGCGTTTTTACTATTGTTTGTCATCCGTCCGGTAGGCGCTTGGATCAGCACTATAGGCCACAATACAAATCCTGTTCGGCCTTGGCTGTTGGGCTGGTTTGGGATACGAGGAGTGGGTTCACTTTACTACTTATTCTACTCATTGGGAAAGGGTTTAAAATCTGAAGTTGGAGAGCAGATCTATTGGATTACCATAATCACCGTTGTGGTTTCTATTGTGCTACATGGCATTACCTCAACGCCACTTATGAACTGGTATGACCGACGTATTGAGGCTCGAAATAAGCGATTGGCTGCATTGTTCGTTGAGTCTACAAAGTAATTGTCTCCGCGAAAAACCACCCGCAAATAAATCACAGGTGGTTTTTCGAGTAATGTGCTTGTTACAGCTTCTCCTAAATCTAATCTAGATAAATACTTCAGATGTAAACGTACCGTGCAACCCATAGGGAACATGGTGTTTTAGCCACAATCGGGTTACCTGCGTCATTGTTTTTGCATCCAAAATCACAATGCTCGATCGATCGCTAATCCCGTCATACACCATTGTCAAAATCCAGCCTTGATCTTCGTCACCGTCAACGCTACCCGGAACAAAAACAGGTTCATTAATGAATCCATCAGGAGCACAACTATGAAGTAGTTCCTCACCTGTATTTACATTGATTTTCGCGATCGCCTGCAATGGCACATTTCCAACGGTTGCAATCCCCGCACCCATGTAGGAATACGTATAGTCCTGACCTACAAAATTTGGATGAACCACTGGAAATTCACAACACCGAGAAACCAGTAACGTCCGATCGACCTGACTCGTTGCCAAATCCAATTCAAATCGCCAAAGCTGACCAGGCTTCAAGGTCGCAAAATCCGTCGATCGGAAATCACTGCCTGGTTCTACCGTCGGCAATTGTTCATAACAAATCGAATCCACCACAATTTTGCCATCCCGTTCAAAGGCATTGGAATGATGAAACACAAACCCAGCCTTTGCTTCTAAGACCTGTGGCTTCGATTGACCAGACCGGGCAATCACTAACATTTTTGTCGGTTTTTCAGGTTCAAATTCAATACATTCCCCTGCACCTTTTGAACCCAATACAAAGGGTAATGGATTGAACTTCACTGGGTTTTGGAAAAAGATGTAATAGTTGGGGGTAATTGCAAAATCATGAATGAATGCAAACCCAGGTAATACATGATCTTGTTGACGAACAATTTCACCCTTTAGATTTAGCTCATACAAATTCAACGTAAACGACAATCCAGCCTCAATGGAAAAATTCACCAAGCAAGGCTCACCGTCTGGCCCATTTGGATCAATCCAAGGATGGGCTGCAAATGCACCACCGCGTTTGAGTTTGCCATCAAAATTTTCAAGACCGATCGTCTCCAAGGTCGCAGGATTGAGTCGATGAGGTTCGGCAGCTTCCCAGAGGGCCAGCAATTTTCCACCCCAATAAATCACCTGGGTATTCGCAATATTTTTAAGCTTCGTGTCAAATGCATTTTTTAGCCAACCTCCCGATCGCGCTGTCCCGAATACGCCGCGATATAAAATCTTCTCCGCCTTTTTCTCAGCAACATAGCCTTCGGTTTGCACATACCGATTTTTAAAATGAGCGCGGCCTTCCTTAAATGTAATCGCACAAATCATCCCATCACCATCAAAGGGATGTTGCACCGATTCCGTGCCCGCCTCAAATTTTCCTGGACCGTTGCGAAATAGCGTCCCCGTCAAGCCTGCCGGAATCTCACCATCGATCGCATCAATCCAATAATCCTGCTCTTGCTCAAGCGATCGATACCCCTTTGCCCAGGCGGCGCGATCGTAATTAGGCTGAATGGAAGGAGACGCTGTTACCATGGGACTGTGTTAAGAAATGTAAAGGATGCTTTTCTACTATACCTCACCGATTCAGTCCCTCACCCATTCCTACCCATCAAGCTGTTCTTTCATGCGTTCTAAGGTTTTTCGGGTATTGCCGAACATTTGAGATGGTGTCATGTTCACTTGTTCTAGCTGAGTTTTCAACTGTTCAATGGTCATCTTGGCGGAAAAATCATCGGAGAGTTCGAGGCGTTTCATCATGATTTCAAAACGGCCTAAAATGGTTTCCATTTGCTCAATGTACAGGCCCTTGCCATCCCGATCGAACTTGCCATAGTGGCTGCCCATTTGTACTAGGGATTGGTAGGTTTGGAAAATTTCTTGCGATTCCTGTTGAACAATTTCCGAATCAAAAAAAGCCATGATGTTCTCCGTCGAGGTAGGTCTTGGGTTTATTGTAGACAGTCCGAAATCTCCCGTTAAGTAGGGGTTTTACGACTATTGGGATGTGCGATTACGCCAGTATCTAACCAGATTCCTAAATGGCTCGCCCCCCTGCATTAGCGTCCAAAAAATCCAAATAGGCTGCGTCGTTTTTCGGTCCCTTTCCCATCCACTGCGGCGGACCGATCGTCTGTGACATAGGGCAAAAAGCGTTTGGCTAACTTGTCATCCGGATTCAGCTTTAGCGCTTGCTTGAAATGAACCCGTGCCATGCCGCGTTGCTCTTGTTTGAAATAGACAAATCCCAGCAGTGCATGATAATCACCACAGGATTGATCCATACGAATGGCATCCTTGAGTTCACTAATCGCCTCTTTCCAGGCACTCGTTTGAGCATAATGTTTGGCCCGATCGTAATGCCGTTTGGCATACACATCATTTGAGGTTGGAACGGGCGGCACGATCGTCGTCGGGACTGAATGCTGAGTCGATTGCGACGGATTAGACTGCGACATAGAGGGTGTAGGCATCAATCCTGTCCGCCGAGGCCGCCAAGTGGGTTCGCCGCTTTTAAGCTGAAAATAGACGGCGTTGAGTTCGATCAACGATCGCGTGGCCTCATCAAACGAGTGTAAATCGCTATATTGCCGATCGCTGATAGCCGACACCTGTTGCTCATAGAAACTATCGACCTGGGCGATGGGCTGAGATTTTAAGGATCGGGCGACAGCGGTTTGTAGATCTATGCCATCTTTGGCCGCTTGTTGGGCTTGCAACCCGATCAATACCAAAATTCCCTTTTGACTGCTCTCGTCCTTAACCTTGCCATAGGCCGGATTCACCAACCGAGTTAGAAGTTGTGTAACTAATTCTCGTACGGATGGGTCGGCCTGAATAAATCGATCGGGATGGAGCAACTTCGCCACCGATCGATAGCGCTTGATTAACCGCTGACCATCAGCCGTTACGGGAACCCCAATCACAGCGTAGGGATCAACTAACCAATTTTGCCACTCGGGAGAATACTCAAGAACCATGGAAGAGCCTGCAAAATTAGGGGTGCATTTTTTGTCTGGACCTATGGTGGAAATCTATCCGGCGTTGACGAATGCAGTCTGATCGATAGGATGCTGATGAGTCGAGCTTTTATGGTGGTACTGAGACATATTCCTATATCGTCCCTAAAATCAGGACGAATCCCCATAAACCTAAAAGTAGATTTACGGATAATACTCAATATAATTACGTAACCACGAGAACTCATTTCCTAGCCGCATGTCATCAAGTGTAAATTTTTTGAAAAAAGTCTAAGCACTATTACTTGCCATCTTAATGGATTTACCGTGATTTTACGATCACTATAGGTTGCTGAAATCTAAAGTTATCAAAAAATTGGGTAAAACCCCCGTCCTTCTAGGACGGCTTTTCTAGCTCTCTAATGTAGCGCTTAAGCAACTCTAACGAAGCGCCACCAACAGACGATACAAAGTAGCTGGGACTCCATAAGGCATCTTTCCCGTAAGGTTTTGGGTATCCTGCTTGTC
>JAYUEW010000118.1:0-5157 GCA_043739045.1 Synechococcales cyanobacterium | reverse complement strand
GCATGGCCCAAAACCGTCATGGCTAGGGAATCCCCCACCAAAATTAAATCAACTTGCGCCTGATCGAGAATTTCGGCTATGGCAAAATCCCACGCGGTCAGTGCTGTGATCCGTCGCTGTTGTTGCTTCCATTGACGAAAGTGCTGAAGCGTAACCGCCATAGGGAGACCTCTGAAACCTCCTAATTATTGCCTGTTAACGATCGAGATTACGATAAATTCGGCTGCGATAGTCGCTCATGCTAACCCAAGCCAAACCTTCCGTGGTGCCGACCCACAACTTATTTCCCGTATCTGCCGACAAGGCCAACACGCGACTGCTCGGCAATCCGGCAATTTGACCCAATATGGCACCGTTGTAAGGATTCAGCCGCACTAAGCCTTGATCCGTCCCAACCCATGCGCTGCCGATGCGATCGAATTTGACCGACAAAATATCCTGACCTTCAAGAGACTTCACCGTGCGAGTCACGCGGCCCATATCCATCTTAATCTCATGCAGTCCAGCGGGAGTTCCGGCCCAAACCGAACCATGGTTATCTGCTGCCAGCGCTTGGACGGATCCGCCTGGGACTTTTTCAAGCACATTCATCAAATATCCAGAAGCGGTATTTATCTGCACCACGCCTTCTAAGGTGCCAATCCAAAGGTGGCCGTTTTTATCTATGGTCAACGCATTCGCACTAACTCCGGGTAAATCTTGAATGGTCGTCATTAACAAGCCTTGGTCGGGGCTAATCATTGCAACGCCTTTGTCAGTGCCAACCCAGAGATAGCCGCGTTTATCAAGTGCAAGGGAAAGAATTCGGTTTGAGGGAAGGGAAAAGTTTTGGGCCGTGACTTTTTTGGTCTTGGGATCGATGCGAACGACGCCTTCGTAGGTGCCAACCCAAATCCGACCGACTTTATCTTGGGCTAAGGCTCCAGTTAGGCGGTTGGGAATGGGCACCCGTGCTAAAACTTTTCCGGTGTTGGGGTCCAGTTGCGTCAGCCCTTGCCATGTTCCAACCCACAAATTGCCCCTGTAGTCCTGAAGAATAGTCGGAACCCGATTGTCCCGTTCTTGGGGTTCTTGTTGGCTGGGCAGAGGAATACCCACGGGCGGAGGTGCCTGACCGGGATAGGTTGGGACTGGATCGTTGGGGAAACGTGGGGATTTTTCAGGGAGTGGGACAGCTAGAACGGAGCTTGCTGTCAGTAAGATTGCCAATGTAATAGTGACCTTAGCAACTCTTCGACAAACGGTTCGATAGGCAGTACGGTAAGCGATCGATTTTAGGTTCATCCCGTACATGCCAGCGTCCATCCTCATTGTGCAATTTTTGGTGCGATTCTATCTTGGGTCTATGATACTGACGATCGCGGGAATGGTGAATGTATGACGGGTGGATTGTGAATTTAGACGTGAATTTAACCGAAGGGAAAGCGACATTTGTGACGGGAAGCGCGTTTTATCGGCCCCATAGTCAGACTTCGCGAGATTTGGGTGTTTTGGCGGCGGCGGTGTATCGATCGAAGATTGGACGATTACGGGTTCTCGATACGATGACTGGGTGCGGGCTGCGATCGTTGCGGTATGCCTTAGAGGCTGGGGCTGATTTAGTGTGGGCGAATGATGCAGACCCAGAGATTCATGGGGTCTTGAGAGAAAATTTGAATGCGATAGATTCTCATCAAGTTCGCATTACTCAGCTCTCAGCGAATCAGATTTTTTGGCGCTGTGCGATCGACGGGGACTATTACGATTTGCTGGATATTGATTCCTTTGGCAATCCCGGCGCGCTTTTGGCTTCTTGCTTCCAAGCGGTGTGTGATGGAGGGTTAATCTATCTCACAAGTACGGATGGACGGACCATTTCGGGCCATTTCCCGCAGGATAGTTTGCGACTTTATGGCACTTATACCCGCGCTCACCCCTGTGTTCAGGAACATGCGTTGCGAATGTTGATTGGCAGTTTGGCCCAGCAGGCGGCAATGCAGGGATTTACGGTCATGCCTATTTTTTCCTTATACTCCGGCCAAATCTATCGAGTTATGGTTCGCGTCACCCACAAGACTCCAAATTTGGAGAAACACTATGGATTTGTTGGGTATTGTCCGCAATGTGGTGATTATGCGGTGCCCAGTTGGCGATATTTAAGCCGCACAAGTTGCCCGCACCATGATGATAAACCTGTGGCAATGACGCTGGCGGGTCCGCTGTGGACAGGTGTTTTGCACGATCGGGATTATGTTCAGGCCATGATCGATCGATCGGCTGATCTGGAGTTAACTTACCAAGTTCCATTGCTGGAGATCTTTCGAGACGAGAGTGATTTGCCGCCCTATCATTATCCGCTGGGGGAAGTGGGTCGGCGGGGCAAAATGGACATTCCAAAGCGCGATCGGTTGATTGATGCGTTGGTTAAGTTGGGATACCGGGCGACGGCGACGCATTTGAGTTCGGCGGCGATTAAGACGGATGCGCCGTTGGGAATTGTGGTGGAGACTGGACGGTTCTCGTCAACCTGAGACCGGATTGCCCTAGAATACAGAATGATTTAATTCATTTAATTTTTGGCTGATATGAGTACCCTTAAAGTCATCTCCGATTCCGAATTCGAGACCGAAGTGATTAGTGCAGATCAGCCTGTTCTTGTTTATTTTTGGGCCGCATGGTGTGGTCCTTGCCGTCTTATGGCATCAGTTGTGGCGACGATCGCGGAAAATTATGGCGATCGGTTGAAGGTGATTAAAATGGAAATCGATCCGAATCCTTTAACAGTAGCGCAGTGGAAAATTGAGGGCGTTCCAGCGTTCCGAATTTTTGAAGACGGTGCGTTGAAGGCCGAAAGTGAAGGTGCGGTGTCAAAGGTGAAGCTAGAAGCCTTTATTGATGCTTATTTGCCGGGTTAGATGTTCCCAGCAAGTCTGTAAATTTTCCTTAGGGGGAAATATTGCACTGGCTCCATAATCACAGCCTTCATCTTAGCGGTTATAAAAATAGACCTAAAACCGATCGAATAAATGTAACTTACAAATATTGGATAGATCTTCGCAAACTTTGACACCGCGAACACTACTGCCGTGAATATCCAAAGGTGGCGAAAACACGGCAATGCCCATTTTGCCAGGGACGACAGCAATGATTCCACCCGAAACCCCGCTTTTCGCCGGAAGCCCAACCCGATAAACCCATTCGCCTGCAAAGTTGTACATGCCGCAGGTGTACATCACACTGAGCAAATCCCGAACGTATTCTGATTTAATCGCTCGATCGCCCGATCGCGGGTTAACCCCGTTGTTTGCCAAGGTCGCGGCCATCAATGCCAAATCTCGACAATCGACCAACAGCGCACATTGCTGAAAATATAAATCCAAGGTTTCATCAATCCGATCGTCCATCATTTCAAAATGTCGCATGAGATAGGCCAACGCCCGATTCCGATGTCCGGTGGTGCGTTCCGACATAAAAACCGATGAATCAACATACAGATCACGTCCCGCATAGGCTTTAAATGTATTCAAAATTCGATTGAGCCTATCGGTTGCCGTGTTGCCTTGAATTAGGTTGGTGGTGGCGATCGCGCCTGCATTGACCATGGGATTATCGGGGCGTTTTGAATTTTCGTCTAGACGGATGATGGAATTGAAGAGATCACCCGTGGGTTCTACGCCAACTTTAGAGAGTAATATATCTCGACCTCTGTCTTCAAGCGCCATGCCGTAGGTAAAAACTTTGGAAATGGATTGCATAGTGAACAATTGCCGATCGTCGCCGACACTTAATAGATCACCATCCACGCTAGCCACACAAATGCTGAAAGCATCAGGATTCATTTTGGCAAGTTCGGGAATATAGCTAGCGACAGCTCCCAAACGACAAGTTTGGTGACGATCGTGTAATTGGGTTAGTAATTCTAGACTGATTGGATTTACGGAAAAATCAAGCATAAGATTCAAAAAATTGCGTTTTCGCTGGATATCAAAGAATAGCTAAACGCATAATGTCAGCATATTTTAAAAGACTATCTTTAATGTAAGGTCTTCCTGCTAAAAAAGCCCCTAGAGAAAAGCCCCTAGAGAATTTAGTCTCCAAGGGCTTAAATTTAAATTGAGCAAATTTAGTTTGTCAATTAGTAGCGATAACCGCTTCCACCAGTTTGACCAGGTTTATAAACAATAAAGCTCATCACTTGGCATTGTTTGATGTTGTCAAACGCCACAACTCGGATGAAGGACTTTGGAAACTCGGATTTGCACTGTTGTACTTCCGCGAGTACTTCCTGAGGAGAACTGCACTTAAACAAAGGCAACTTCCACATGGTCCAGTAATACTGCTTTGGATCAGGGTTCTCGTTGAACTCGATGCAAGGGAAATATCCTTGTTCCATCGTGTATTCAATTTGACGAGCAATTTGTGCATCAGTCAAAGGAGGCAAGTACGAAAAAGTCTCGTAGCGCTTCTCAATAGGCAGAGTTTTCATGGGTTCTCTCAGTTAAATCGTTCGGTTGAAGTTTTTTATCTATCTTAGATCAAGTCATCCTGCGGCATTTGCTGTTCGGGATGATTCCCTTCTGTACTCACTTGAGTCATGCGCTCTAACTGCTGCGATCGTTGCTTGAGATTAGACTGAGACATTTGCGATCGGAGCATGTCCGGCAAAAAATCTGCAAGGCTATCCGTTAAGGCTTCCCGCACTGTCAATACCCGAAACGCAAGATCGGGTCGCTCTCGAAAAAGCTTCTCAATAAACCGATCGCCATCCGTTATGCTCTCGCTAGAGGCGAATTGGTGTAACCAATAGGCTCGCTTCGGTTCCGTTTCATCGAGTTGTTCGTAAACAACCTTAACAGCTTGATAAGTTAAATAACTCACCAAAGTCTTCGTCGTATCATTCGCAATCTTCTTAAGATCCATATTTCAGGAAGGATGAAGTGGGAAGTATGAACGCTGAGGCTCAAAGATCTAATCTGCCGTATTGCTACAGTATGACCTATCTTCTCATTTCGCGCTCAAGCTCCAGACTTCATCCCTTACAGGAAGGTCGCCCTTACGCAGCAATCCAACAATTAGATGGTGTCTTGTGCTTCAAATTCAAATTTGATTTCCTTCCACAGTTCGCAAGCGACTGTCAATTCAGGAGACCATTTACAAGCTTCACGAATGATGTCGCCG
>JAYUEW010000117.1:0-9865 GCA_043739045.1 Synechococcales cyanobacterium | reverse complement strand
TTTGCAAGAGGAACTGTAAAAAATGGCACGCGAAAAGTTTGAACGGTCTAAACCCCACGTTAACATCGGCACCATCGGTCACGTTGACCACGGCAAAACTACACTAACGGCTGCGATTACTTCGACGTTGGCCGCAATGGGTGATTCCAAGGCGATGAACTATGCTGACATTGATGCTGCACCGGAAGAGAAAGCTCGTGGTATCACGATCAACACGGCACACGTAGAGTACGAAACGGCATCCCGTCACTACGCTCACGTTGATTGTCCTGGACACGCAGATTATGTGAAAAACATGATCACGGGTGCGGCCCAAATGGATGGTGGGATCTTGGTGTGTTCAGCGGCTGATGGTCCAATGCCTCAGACCCGTGAACATATCCTGCTTGCTCGCCAAGTCGGAGTACCTGGTCTAGTTGTGTTCTTGAACAAAAAGGACATGGTTGATGATGAAGAGTTGCTTGAACTCGTCGAACTGGAAGTTCGTGAACTTTTGAGTTCCTATGAGTTTCCTGGCGACGATATTCCCATCACGGCGGGTTCCGCTTTGAAGGCGTTGGAGCACATGCAGGCCAACCCGAAAACCCAGAGGGGTGAGAACGAGTGGGTGGATTGTATCTACGCGCTGATGGATTCTGTTGACAGCTACATTCAGACTCCTGAACGTGAAACTGACAAGCCATTTTTGATGGCAATTGAAGATGTATTCTCGATCTCAGGTCGGGGTACTGTGGCAACGGGTCGGATTGAACGCGGCCAAGTCAAGGTTCAAGAAGAAGTCGAAATCGTCGGTTTGCGTGACACTCGTAAGACTACGGTGACTGGAATCGAAATGTTCCGTAAGCTTCTTGACATGGGTCAAGCGGGTGATAATGCGGGTCTGCTTCTGCGTGGTATGAAAAAAGAAGATATTGAGCGTGGCATGGTGCTTGCTAAGACTGGCTCCATCAAACCACACACTCAGTTTGAGTCGGAAGTTTACATTCTGAACAAGAATGAAGGCGGTCGTCACACTCCATTTTTTCCTGGCTACCGTCCACAGTTCTACGTTCGTACAACTGATGTAACCGGAACTATTTCAGCGTTCACCGCTGATGATGGAAGCGCGGCTGAAATGGTCATGCCTGGAGATCGGATCAAGATGACGGTTGATTTGATCAACCCTGTTGCGATCGAACAAGGGATGCGTTTTGCAATTCGTGAAGGCGGTCGTACCGTTGGTGCGGGTGTTGTATCGAAGATCATCAAGTAGATAGATGAGTTAGGAAGGGCAATTAGCCCTTCCTAGTTTTTCTAGACATAATTTCCTATTTCTCGATGTTGACATTAGAATGTTGCGTCTTTGAGACGTTGCTTCCTATCGCCAATATCTGACCTCCACTGAACCTTGAAAATATAGGAATAACACCCATGGCTACTATTCAACAGCAGAAAATACGGATCCGTTTGAAGGCCTACGATCGTCGTTTGCTTGATACGTCTTGCGACAAAATTGTCGAAACAGCAAATCGCACTAATGCGACAGCAGTTGGTCCTATTCCCATGCCCACTCGCCGCCGTATTTATTGCGTCTTACGATCGCCTCACGTTGACAAGGATTCCCGAGAGCATTTTGAAGTGCGCACCCATCGCCGTATTATTGACATTTATCAACCATCTTCCAAAACAATTGATGCATTGATGAAATTAGATTTGCCGTCCGGTGTGGACATCGAAGTCAAACTATAAATCCTTTTAACCAGTATCAAACTAAAATCTCTCCAGCCTTCACCGGAGAGATTTTTCGTTTTATTTTGTCTTGTTTTAAATCGATTTTGCTGTGCGATCGGACCCCGATAAACGTTACATTAAGAATTATATATTTGGTCGAACTTCCCACATGACTTCCTCAATTGCTGTCCGAGAATTGCCTCTCTTCCCCTTACCTGGTGTTATTCTGTTCCCAGGTCGCCCATTACCGTTGCATATTTTTGAATATCGTTATCGAATGATGATGAATACGGTCTTGGAGAGCGATCGTAGATTTGGGGTACTGCTGTGGGATCAGGAAAAGAATGCACCCTCGAATATTGGTTGCTGTGCAGAGATTGTTAAGTTTTATCGCTTACCGGACGATCGAATGGAAGTGTTGACATTGGGACAGCAGCGGTTCCGAGTGCTGGAAGAAGTTCGTGATAAACCATACCGAGTCGGTCTAGTGGAATGGCTAGAAGATGTTCCGACGACAAAGGATTTGCGTCCGATGACACGGGATATAAGCCAGCTTTTACAAGATGTTGTCCGGTTATCCAGCAAACTTTCTGGCGATGCGATCGATCTGCCAGACGATTTACCAGATACGCCTATAGAGCTGTCCTATTGGATTGCTAGCAACTTGCGTGGAGTCCCAGAAGAACAACAGGCCTTACTAGAAATGCTCGATACGGTAGAACGTCTAGAACGAGAATCTGAGATTTTAACTTCGACCCGAAATCATTTGGCGGCGCGGACGGTTTTGAAGGATACGCTGGGAGAGGGGTTTCCGGCGGAGTGAGTAAAAAATGATTTCCTAATTTTTGATAGGATCGATCGGATATGACAGTAGCCACCGACCGACGGATGACAATTCAAGAGTTTTTGGTTTATGACGATGGGACCGATCGTCGTTACGAACTTGTGGATGGAGTTTTAGTTGAGATGGGGGCTGAAAGTCGCGCTAATACACAAAACTGCCATTCTACTAATTGAAACTTTCTTGCAATTGGTCGGTCGCAAACAGCTTGGGATTAAGGAAAAAATTCAAGTTCAGAGTAAGTTCGCTACCGCCCGTTATGCTGATTTGATTATTCACTCGAAAGAATCCGCAGCGACATTGGAAGGACGATCGGAGGCTTGTTTATTGTGGGGCGAACCGAATCCGTTGGCTGTCATTGAGGTGGTTTCTTCGGGGGCAGTTAGTTCTGAGAATTATCAGCGAGATTATGTGCAGAAACCTAGGGAATATGCGAATCGTGGTATTCCTGAGTTTTGGCAGATTGATCCGTCGCGTGAATGGATCAGAGTTGGAGTTTTGATTTCAGGACTATATGAATTCACAACATTTCAGGGGGAAACTCGCATTGTTTCCCCTACGTTTCCAGAATTGAATCTTACTGCAACACAGATATTGAATAGACAGTATCCAGATTAGCCGCCGCAACCACCGCCGCAACCACCGCAACCGCAGCCCAGTTTTAGCTCATTTAGGCCTGCATCAAGCTCTAATTGTCAATAGTTAGGTATAGTCCACCAGATCGTAGCTCCCAAAGAGTTTCAAAGTCTCGGCATGGCTGGTTAAATCTGCAATCGTTGCCTTAGTTTCCGCATGTCGAATATCTGCTTCTAGATCCAAAAAGAACACATAGTCGCCCATCGATCGTTTGGTTGGTCGGGATTCAATGCGGCTGAGATTAATATGACGATCTGCAATGATCTGCAACATTTTGAGCAAAATACCAGGTCGGTTCATCGGCATACTGAAGGCCAGCGACGTATGTGTTCCCCCAGATGCGACCTCATTGCCTAAAACCAAAAATCGGGTGCAATTCTCTGGATAATCATTAATTGGACAAGCCAAAATAGGCAGATTGTACAATTCAGCAGCACGGGTTGATGCGATCGCACCCCAAGTTGGATTGTCCCTCAGCTTCGGCAAAATCTCTGTCGTCGAATTGGCGGGCTGTGTTTTGGCTAGGACAATATTTTCGGCGATCCAATTTTGGCATTGGGCTAGGGCTTGCGGATGGGAATGCACCACAGTGATGGCTTCAGGAGCACTCGCATAGGACAGCAACGCATGACGAATGGGAATCAGTAGCGCCTGTTGAATTTGAAGATTATCCAACTGCCAGAGCGTATCCATCGTCATCGTAACCCCACCCTCAACAGAGTTCTCAACCGGAACAATTGCCCGATCGACCGTGCCGGAAGCCAGGGCTTGAAGGGTTTGGGCGATCGTCGCATAGGGGACTAGACGAGGAGGCACCGCCAAAGTCTGGGCATAGGTCAGGGCCGCGAGTTCTGCGTAGGTTCCAGTCGGTCCGAGATGGGCAATAGCGATCGTCATGGCAAGTCTATCCGCAAAATTATATAGATTTTCGTAAAATTACTGAGAAGTCTCTTTCGGTTCTTCAGAATAAACTATATTGGAATTCTGCATTTAAATAGTGTGTTCAAAATTTGGATTCGGTAATTTAAGTCAAGGTGTTTTAGGGATAGGTTGGAAAGTGAAGCAAATGCGATTGATAACAACCCAAACGGTCGAATTACGGGTTCCTCCTCAACGGTTTCCGATCGAAGACTATTTACGGACTCCCGATCGCTTTGTTCAAACTTTGGCTCCTGCCGATCGACTTCAACGTATTGATACGGAACGGTATCGCCTCGAAATTCCGACGTTTTCAATGCTGACGTTAACGATTTGTCCAGTTGTAGACCTTGCCGTGTGGGTAGATAACGATCAAAAGGTTCAAATCGAATCGGTGGCATTTGAGATGCGAGGCATGGAAGGGATAAACGATCGATTTGATTTTAAATTAATTGGAGAACTGTATCCGGTTCATACGCCTGAAGGTGTTTTGATGCGAGGCAGTGCGCTATTGCGAATAGATTTAGACCTACCCAGCCCGTTCAGCATGATGCCAAAATCTGTAGTTGAAGGAGCTGGAAATACGTTGTTGAAAGCATCTTTAGGGGCGGTAAAAGGCCAAATGCTAAAGGAATTAATTCGGGATTATCAAGCTTGGGCATTGGAACGATCGGGTGCGATCGCTATGGGAAAAGATTGATCTGATCGATCACTGTTCGCACAGGTGAATAGGTTTTGCGGTGCCACGGCGTGACCCCAAGCGATCGGAGTCCAGACAAATGTTGTGCAGTTCCGTAGCCACGATTATTTTCCCAGCCATAACCTGGATAGCGACTAGCGAGCCGAGTCATAAATCGATCGCGCCGAACTTTGGCAACTATAGAAGCGCAGGCAATACTGTAAGACAGTGCGTCGCCTTTAATAATGGTTGTAATGGGAATACCAAAATCAACCTTGATTTTTCGACCATCAATCAAAGCATGGTCCAATGGTTTAATACGATCGATCGCTCTCTGCATGGCACGATAGGACGCTTGCAAGACATTTATTTCCTCAATTTCTGCCACCGAAGCCATACCGACACCGATCGCGATCGCCTGCTGATGAATTGGTCCGCAGAGTCTATGGCGTTGAAGTTCAGAGAGTTTCTTAGAATCTCGAATCCCTGCAATAGGAACAATACCCTTAGGCATCAAAACAGCAGCAGCAACGATCGGACCAGCCAAACAGCCTAATCCCACCTCATCTACACCCGCGATATGAGAATAACCACTTCTCCAGAGGTCATTCTCAAAGTCAAGTGTCGGAAGAGTACTGAGGGTACTGGTTGAACCACTCATTTATGCTAAGTAGCGGATGAACGACGACGACGACGACGAGGTACCCCGTCATCCTCAGGCTCAGGAGATCCATCAACTATCGATTCTTCTACCATGATCGGAGCATCAAAAATTTCCGGTTCATCGGTCTCATCTAAGTCTGGCTCAACAGGTTCACCGAAATCAAATTCAGCTTGCCCATCAAACGATCGCTTAATGGGTGGGGCGACGCTGCCATCACTCCTACGATCAATGCGGCCACGAGCACGACGAGCTGGGGTCACATCACTAAACTGCGATTCATCCGGCTCAAGTGAAGTAATGAACTCAGATTCGATCGATGGAAACTCATCTGGAACAATAGTATCGGTTACACCAGTATCGGTTACATCATCTCCCACTACGGCAGCGGTCTCATCTACCGGAATTTCACCCGGTGCATAAATTCTAATGATGGCCGATCTCGGATTCTTAGGTGTTTGCTCTGAAAGTACGAGGGGAGAAATTCCCATCCAAGCGTAGACATCTTGTTCATCTCCAGTCATCTCAACGTTGATGATTTCAGGCGGTTCACTGGGAGTCCGCTCCCGACGGCCACTTCGGACTCGACGTTCTTCAAATCGTGATTCACGACTTTCACGTACTGCGGGCGCAACTTCCTCAGTCTGAAGATCTAGAATGTCTGTCCCATCTTCAAGCGGAGGCAGGTCATAGCGACTAGGGACCCGATCGAGGGAAATTCGCTCATTTTGGACCCGCTCAGTGGGATGACGATCGTTGGAGATACGCTCATTCGGAATCCGATCGGTGGATGGGCGATCGACGGGAGTTTCGTCCCACGGAGATGCACCTCGATTCGTCGTAGTTTCCCGCGAAAATGGTTCACCTCGGCGACGACGACGACGATTGCCAGCACGTCCACGTTCTTGGTAACCCGAGTGCTGAGATAAATCTAGGGCACCTTCGCTGTCAAATCCGCCATCTTCAAACCCAGTGAATCCTTCAGGAGCATAGGATTCAGCGTACCCAGCACTTCTCGCCTCAGGAAGTCTTGCTTCAGGAAGTCTTGCTTCGGGGCGGCCATCTCGTCTGGTACTGCGTTTGCCAATGTCACGACCAATGTCACGGGATTCTCTCCGATCGGACGGGGTATCACTGTACTGAGGTGCGGGCTGCTGAGATATGGAGTATTGGGTTGCAGGACTAACCGATCCGGGCGGTGCAAAGTGGTCTGGAATCTCTTCGTAGTGGTGATACTGGTGCTGAGTTTGAAGGGCACTCGGTGCTTCACCAGGAAGATTGACATGCATCCCGATTCCACTACAAGCCGGACAAGGAACGCCAAACAATTCGTATATATTTTTTCCTTGGCGTTTACGAGTCAACTCTACCAATCCCAACTCCGTAAGCTGGGCAATCTGTGGCTTGGCCTTGTCAGATTTCATCGCATTATTAAAATGCTCCAGCACTTGAAGTTTGTCGCGTCTCGATTCCATATCGATAAAATCAACGACAATTACCCCGGCAATATTTCGTAATCGCAATTGACGCGCAATTTCAGTCGCAGATTCACAATTGGTCCAAAGCACAGTCTCGCGAGCTGTTGCCGATCGGGTAAAGGAACCCGAGTTAACGTCAATCACGGTCAACGCTTCAGTCTTTTCAATAATAATGTAGCCGCCCGATGGCAGGTCTACCCGAGGCTTCATTGCTTCCCGAATGGCTGCATTAACTCTGAAGTATTCTAGAATCGAACCACGTTCACGATGTTGATCCACCAAGACGCCTAGAGGCATCCGGCCCCCACCCCAACTGGTGAGATGCTGCTTGACGCGCTTGAGACCTTGAGATGAATCGACAACAATCCGATTCACATCATCACAATAGGCATCCCGTAACACTCGTTGAACAAAGTCGTCATCTCGGTTTAGCAATGCAGGCGGTCGGGTTGCAGAGGCTTCGGTCAGCACCGATTCCCATTGCTTTTGGAGATTTTCAAGATCTTCAATGATGGCTTCCTCTGGCATTCCATCAGCTTCAGTCCGAATCAAAATCCCCATGCCTGCGGGTTTCATCAAAATCGCGAGGGCACGCAACCGATTCCGTTCACTTTCGCTGTCAATCCGCCGAGATAGATTAACTCCACGACCGTAGGGCATCAAAACCAAATAACGACCCGGAAGAGAAATATTTCCAGTCAGTCTTGGGCCTTTGGTTCCGGTGGGTTCCTTCATCACCTGCACTAAGACCTTCTGTTGAGGCGCAAGGAGTTCCGTGATGGACGAGGCCGATCGGCGCAGTCGCAGTGGACCTAAATCAGTGACATGGATGAAGCCGTTTCGATCGGAGTCACCAATATTCACGAAGGCTGCATCAATGCCCGGAAGAACATTTTCCACAACACCAAGATAAATATCGCTGACCTGATGAGTCCCTGTGGCAACCACCAGCTCTTGAATCTGCTCAGCATCAAAAACTGCAGCAATCCGGTGCTGCTCCGCAATAACAATCTGCTTGGACATTCAGTTGATTTCCTTAAACTTGGTCTGGAGCTACGCCCTCAAATCTCGGGTACGCAGGTCTGCAATTTTTTGAATTTAGGGTCCACGGTTCAACGCTTGCCGCCTAAATTCAGAACTATGAAACAAAAATACAATGCGGGAGCCTAACGGGTGCAATAGCACGATCGTCAAGCGCACAACAGAACGGTCAGCCCGAGTAAACTACCCAATCCGAAAAATCTCTGCCCTCATTACAACCTAAAGGATGATTTCTCGGTAGCCATTTCTCTTAAGTATGAATTGTAGCCTGGATTGTCAAGTCTAGGATGAGAAGTTTCTCACGCTGAATTTTTTCACACTTATCCTCAGCTTTTGGAGCGGTGGAGTTTAAAAATAGTTGTATTCGATGGATTTTATCTAGACTCAACGGTTGCCCCGATCGGTACTCTAGCTGCGTTACCAGTTGATCGGGTCGTAGGTGAGTACCATTATTTTGACAACTGCCAATGTAGCGCAGGGTTAGAGTGCGATCGTTAACGGCCTGAATTTCCAGATCAAAAAGCCGTTCTCGAATATTAATCGAGACTATTTTGCCTGAGTTAGTCTCGTGGTCAATCCAAATTTCAGGCGCTTGCATGATTTCTCGTACCCAATTTTGGGCTGCTGCGATCGTCACACTGGTTTCAAGCATTATTTGAAGCTGATACTCCGCCCGATGTAGGGCCGTGGTGGCCGCATCATCTTTCAAAGGAATCTCTTCAATCCGAAAAACGGGCATGGTACTGGGAAGCTGCGCCACAATCCGCTGAAGAAAAAGCTCCGGTTCAACCCGCTCGGTGAGTTCAAAGTCCATGATTTCGCCGCTGCTGGTCACGCCCAAGGACAGCGCACTGGCGGGAATGATCCGGGGGCTGGGATGGAAGCCGTTGCTGTAGGAAATAGGCAAACTGGCTCGTCGAATTACCCGATCGAACAACCGCAACACATCCAAATGACTGGTCAAGGCCATATCACCCTCTTTCCCAAACCAAATTCGCAGACGCTGGACCCGATCGCTCTTGGGTTTGAATTGGCCTTGAAATTCAGGAATCGGCTGGGCCGGAACCACGACATTGTGGCCAAAATCCAGTCCACAAACGCCACAATGAGAACAGCCATCAAACGAACAGTCGGGAATAGCAGCTTCGACCAAGGCCCGTTTCAAATCGTCATACAGCCAACGCTTATCAATTCCCGTCTCCAAATGGTCCCACGGCAGCGGAAGGTCTAGATTGGGCAAGCGCTGATCTGGTAACTCTTCATCTAATTGCGACGGGAAAATGTCCCATTCGCCGTCTTCCACCTGGCGATATTTCCAGTCTAGATGCGCCTCTTCGATCGCCGTAGTCCATGCTTCATAAGCTTTTTCCAAACTTTCCCACCAGGCATCCATCCCCGCCCCCAGCTCCCAAGCCCGTTGGATCACGGTGCTCAAGCGCCGATCGCCCCGACCCACAAAGTCTTCCATGGCAGAAATTCGCACATCGGTGTAGTTCACCTTTAAACCGCGCAATTGTTTGAACGCGTTTTTCAGCAATGCCTGTTTGCGCTTAAATTCAACGGTCGAAACCGCGTGCCACTGAAACGGTGTGTGGGGTTTGGGCGTGAAATTAGAAATGGTGATATTGAAATCCAGACGCTTACGTTTATGACCGCTGCATTCTCGTCGCAGCCATTGCACCGTATCTACAATCCCCATTACATCCGCGTCTGTTTCCCCCGGCAACCCAATCATGAAGTACAGCTTGATCTTGGTCCAGCCCTGTTCCCAAGCGGTTTTGATGCCCCGCAGTAGTTCTTCGTTGGTCAGCCCTTTATTGATAATATCTCGCATTCGCTGGGTTCCGGCTTCCGGTGCAAAAGTCAGACTTCCTTGACGAGTACCCCCCAGAATATTGGCA
>JAYUEW010000116.1:0-3319 GCA_043739045.1 Synechococcales cyanobacterium | reverse complement strand
ACAAATATTTATGATCATACTGTTTTGCGAGGTAAAGCTAGACTCAAACAATTACAAAATCAACCCTACGATGACCTATTACAAAAAGCAGAAACCCTTCTTCGCCAAGGTACCAATGCCGGCCATGCCACTGGGGCCTTTGGTCATCGGCGAGAATTAGCACAATTACTTCTCGATCGTCGCCAAAACAATGACTCAGCGG
Source organism: Synechococcales cyanobacterium (assembly GCA_043739045.1). Lineage (GTDB taxonomy): Bacteria > Cyanobacteriota > Cyanobacteriia > Leptolyngbyales > Leptolyngbyaceae > JAAFJU01. The sequence continues at coordinate 3,117 of JAYUEW010000116.1, read as the reverse complement.
AAGCTCTAGCATTGATGCAAGAAGAAATAAAAGTACGCCATGATTCTCAAACCTATGCTGTTTTAGCTAGAGCTTTTGTGTCGAACGATCGGATTTCTGAAGCTAGAGAAGCCATACAGATTGCGCTTAATTCCGGTATTAAAAGTGCTGGAATATTTAAACAAGCTTCAGACATTGAACAACGATTAGGCAATCTTGAACAGTCGAAGATTTACAGCACCAATTCTCAAAATATCGATCCAGACTTTGAAAAAAGTCTACAGGCTTTACAAATTAATTTTTAATTTAGGAGAATATTATGCGACATTCGATATTAGGATTCATCAGTTTAGTTGGTTCATGTTTCCTATTCCCCGTAATAGCTAAGGCTGAGATTGGCAACCGTTTTCCCACGATTATTCCTAATAGTATTGAAGACTCTGCCTGCTATTTCAAATCTAGTGATGGCCGCACGATCGCACTCAATTCGATTTGTGGTTATAAAGAACCTAAGGAAAAGAACACCACCGATCGTTCCCAAGCTTCCAATAGTACTAGCTCAAATGTGATTGCGCCGCCTATCCCCAGTCCAGAATTCCGTCCGACCGCAGGCGCAAATCCGGGTAATCCATTTGGTAATAACTCTGGCAATAGGTCTAATCAATGCTATATCGTTGATTCTGAAGGAAACCCTTGTAATTCTAATCCATAGTAAACCCCAATAGTAAACCCTGTATCATCATGAAAAAGCTGTTTCTCCGATCGTGCCTTCTACTACTCTCATTCATCACCTTTCTCTCTATTCACTTACTAACAGCAAGCTCCAGCCAAGCACACTGGGCAGATCTCGCATCGGCTGATATTAAAATCAATCCGACTTCAGCCCAAATGCTCTTAACCATTCCCACCGGATTAGTTGCAAAAGCCGACACCGATCGTAATGGCAAACTATCTACTACAGAAATTGATTCAAATCAGGTTTTACTACAAGATTTACTAGGTGAAAAGATTCAAATCATTAACGATCGGAATCAACCTGGAGCATTGCAAGTTTCCTCAACTGAAGCCCTGCCTAATCTACTTCCTAGTAGTTCCAACGATCGCAGTACCATTCAACTTACATATTCATGGCCCACTGAAACAAGCGGTGTAAAAATTCATTATGGACTCTTTGAACCCGGCATTCAAACGGCCCGTTGCATCACTACAATAGCTCATAATAAAACAGTAAAAAATATAATCTTTAGTCCTGAAAATCAAGATGCCACATCATTTCCTAATTCACCTTTAAATTCATCTAGTGTATGGGTCACGCTCATCGGTGCATTTCTTTGGGGCGGTGCTCATGCAATGTCTCCAGGCCATGGCAAAACCTTAGTCGGAGCCTATTTAATGGGCGAAAAAGCAACGGTACGTCATTCATTGTTTTTAGGCTTGACGACGACGGTGACGCATACGTTGGGTGTATTTATATTAGGCGGTGTAACGCTCTTGGCCTCTCGTTCATTTTTGCCAGAACAGGTTTTTCCCTGGTTGAGTCTGATTTCAGGGCTGCTGGTCGTCACGATCGGGGGTAATCTCCTACGCGATCGTCTAAATAAACAAACTCATTCAGAAATTCATTCAGAATCACATCACCACCACTCCCATGATAATTCACATGGGCATTCCCACAGCCATGATTCACCGCATCACCATCATTCCCACGGTCCTATTCATTCTCATGTTCCACCAGAAGGCAATGTTAATTTAAAGAGTTTACTTGCATTGGGAGTATCGGGTGGATTAATTCCTTGTCCATCAGCACTGCTATTATTATTGAGTTCGATCGCATTAGGTCAAGTCGGTTACGGATTAATTCTAGTGCTTTCGTTTAGCCTAGGACTAGCTAGCGTTTTAACTGGATTAGGCTTATTACTAATCTATTCAAAACATCTATTTAAACGACTTCCGGTCGAAAAATGGACCGATCAAAAGTCATTCCAACTAAAATGGATCATGAATGTTATTCCGATCGTAACCGCAACCGCAATAACATTTATTGGATTAATCATTTCAATACAAGCCCTCTGGCAAATCGGAATGATTAAAATGTCCTAATATACAGATAATTTTTTCACCATTAACACCGAGATCACCATGCCTCAATTCTCAATTCTCAATTCCGCATTTCTCGCAATGCACATCCCCGACGGGTTTCTGAGTTTACCCATCTTAGGCGTGACGTGGATAGGTGCGATCGGCCTTATTACGATCTCCCTAAAGCAAGTTGAATCCGACTACCAAGACCGCGCCGTACCGCTCATGGGCGTTTGTGCCGCATTCATCTTTGCCGCTCAAATGATCAATTTCCCCATTCCCGGTGGAACATCAGGTCATTTACTCGGGGGAACATTAGCGGGAATATTACTCGGGCCTTGGGCGGGTTCTTTGGTAATGTCGATTGTCTTTATGGTGCAGGGATTTGTATTTCAAGACGGTGGAATTACCGCAATGGGGGCAAACATTTTTAATATGGGATTGATTGGAACTTTTGGCGGATATTACTTATTTCGTACTGTTCGGAATCTAGTGGGTCAGGGACTCAGAGGAATTGTCGTCGGTACTGCGATCGCATCCTGGTTCAGCGTGGTTACTGCTTCTGCGATTGCGGCCATTCAGCTAGCAATTTCTGGCACGGTACCATTGCTTATTGGAATGACGGCAATGGTCGGATGGCATGTCATGATTGGCGTTGGGGAAGCATTGGTGACAGTTGCCACGGTGACATTCATTTGGCGATCGCGACCTGATTTGCTTTATACCTCATCTAAGAAAATGAATTCTGAACTTTTACGTTAAATTTATCACATTAAACCTTTACGCTCAAACCAATGGAGATTTTATGCATCGTTATTCCACCACTCAAAACAATCGAATCTTTATCCTCACCGGACTTTCAATAGCACTCATAGTTGCCGTATTACTATCGCCCTTTGCCAGCAAGAATCCCGATGGACTCGATCGGGTCGCCCAAGATCTAAACTTTGAATCAAAATCAGAAAAAGATCCTCTCGCTAAAAAATTACCATTCTTTTCAATCTTTGAAGAATACACAATGCGGGGCGTTCCAGAATCCGTAGCAACACCACTCGCGGG
>JAYUEW010000115.1:0-4642 GCA_043739045.1 Synechococcales cyanobacterium | reverse complement strand
GAACTCTAAATCCAGAAACCCGTCTGCGCTTGCGGCGAGTTCCTTCCAATGTACGCTTCATAAAACTTACTCCAAACCTGGGTCAGACTATTTGACCACAAAAAAAAGTCACGGCTCACTACTGTACTCTGAAACCCTAACTAATTTCAACAATCCAGGTTCCTAAATCTCGAAGTAGTGGAACATCTCCTGGCGTTTGGACCCGGCCATTGAAGTAAAACATACCGTTGTTTCTGGGGTTGCGAACGTTGGAAAAGTGTATTTCTACTGCGGTTCCGGCAGAAATTGGCTCCACGGGAATTACCTTTAGGAAGTGATTCTCTTCTTCCCAAATTGCTTCTTGGACTTTTACATTTTTCCCGTTAACAATTATTTCAACATTTTTGGTGTCGAAGGAGCCATTGAAATGGTCGGAGTAATCGATCGTGAACTCAGAGACCGCATATTTCATTTTTTTCTTATCTAGACGAAAACGATACCGATCGGTTGCGCCTGAGTTTCCGCCGAAATCGAGACGACAGGTGAGTTGATCTTTACGCTCTACACCGCTAAACAGGTTCAGCCCATCGCATCCTCCAGCGATCGCAACTTGCGGGGCGACAGCGACGGATAATGCGCCCATGACGACCATGACGGATAGGGCAGAGGTTTTACGGAATAAGCGAGAAGGAAAACGCATAGAATTTGGATCCAGTGTTAGGGAATGGGTTGAGTGAAATGCTTAATTAAATATTGCTGTATTTTAAGATAATTGTGCGAATCAAGTGGCGGAGTAATGTGCCGATCCTGACTTTTTTATGACGGGATTGAAATTTAGTGAGAATTCTAGTGAAACTCCTAGGTGTCACGATAACTAAGACGATCGCTGTCAGTTAAAAGTTCCACGCCTCTGAACAGACTCCTTTAGCGTAGGATTGGCTAATTCTATATTGGTGGTGGGGACTATGGCTTCAGCGAATCTTCAGCGACTTCAGCGACATAGAGTGTGGAAATTGATGGGCATGTACTTGCTCTTGAGTACGATCGCATTTTTTATGCTGTTGCCGTTGCTGTGGTTGGTGAGTACAGCGCTTAAGTCCCAGGGTGAAAATCTTTTCCAGTTCCCACCTCAGTTCATTCCGGCACACCCAACCCTTGAGAATTTTGTTAAAGCCTGGAACTCGGACCCCAGAAATCCTTTCAGCCGTTACTTTTTTAATAGCATCATTGTTTCGCTTTTGACCGTTGGGTTGAATGTTTTGTCGTCGTCATTGGCAGCTTACCCTTTGGCGAGATTGAAATTTAAGGGACGCGATTTTATTTTTTCGACCGTTGTGACGACAATCTTAATTCCATTTCAAATTGTGATGATTCCACTGTTTATTATTTCTGTGCAGTTGCGATTGCAAAATACTTATTTGGGTATGATTTTTCCTGCGATCGCATCGGCATTTGGCATATTTTTAATGCGGCAAGCGTTTCAATCGGTGCCGAAAGAGCTTGAGGAAGCGGCTCGAATGGATGGCTGTTCGGAGGTGGGCATTTGGTGGAGTGTGATGTTGCCAGCGGTACGGCCTGCGCTTGTGACCTTGGCGATTTTTGTATTCATTGGTTCGTGGAGTGATTTTCTATGGCCATTGATTATTACCAATAAACCCGAAATGGCGACGTTGCCGTTGGGGGTTGCACGGTTGACGGGTTTGAGTGATACGGATTGGCGGGTGGTGGCGGCTGGGTCTGTATTGTCTATTGCCCCGATTTTGGCATTTTTTATTGCAATGCAGCGATACATTGTGCCCAGCGATGCGGCGAGTGGGGTCAAGGGGTAAGCCTTACGAGAATTGTCTTGATAGTGGCTAATAGTAATTTCTGGTTTATCACTTCAGACAAGATGACTGCTGCCACTGGTGGAAAATTGTTGCGATCGGTTATCTCAAAAGCTGTGTTTAGACGACATCCCAGCAAAATCGATTGTTACAAACAATACAGTTAACATAATCTTCTACACTTCTTTTCATTCAGAATAAATGTCAGAGGCTTCATTGTTTTTCTTGTGAAGTTATAGAAGACCAATCGTAATCTGACCCGAGGACAAGACTACGATCGGTAAATTTAGGGATAAGAAGTCAATAGTTCAGCTTAAATCACAGCAGTATTCTAGACCTGTTGAAAACGATTAAAATTAAAAAAGAAACAAAGATGCAGACTGGACGATGGGTATTTGGATGTTTTGTGGCAATTTATGTCCGAATCGATAATATCCAGCAGATTCTTAATCTCTCTGATATTCCCTGCCGCATTTTGAACGGTTTCGGAACCTTACGTAACCAGCATGTAGTACGTCTACTCTGCACTTCAATTCTGCAACTTACTTCAGAATCGCTCACTTTAGATAGATGTCCATTTCTTGTAAATAGTTTATGTTAGTTGCCATTAGAAACTTAAAAATTCGCCGTTAGCTTTTGATAGAAAAGAATTACAACTAATTGCAATGAAGGAGAACAATATGACTTTTACAACCATAGATACCAAGCGTACTGCTATTGCTGAAAAGTTGGCAGATATCAGAGTATTTCAAAACCTACTCATTGCTAATGAGCAGCAGTTAATCAGTGAATGTAATAATTCTGAGATTTGCGAGCGATTTCAGAAAATGCTAACAGACGATCGTAAGAATCTCGGAGTCGTTGAAACTGTGATTACCGCTTGTGGGATTCAAGCTAAGTCCAAAGAAACAGTTCAGGAGATGGTGCGACAATCTCACGACATAATGAAAGATTCTGAACTGACACTGTATGAGAAAGTGGGCAGTCACGAGCTACTCAAGCATGCCCAAGTCATGTCAGGACTGATCGTTCACAAGGCCGCTCAAGTGATTGGCTCAGATATTTCGCAAGCTATTAATCCGCTGAACACTGTCAACTTTGAAAATCGGTCACACCAAGAGCAACTACAAGGAATGCTTGAAGTCTTAGATCCTCGGGAGCGGGCGGGGAAAGACGCTGGTAGAGGGGACTGGTCAAGGGTACAAGACACGATGGCGACATTGTCCGGTATCGTTGGGAGCGGTGTACCCCAATCTTCTAACCAATCAAATCTAAAGATTCAAGGTGTTTTACAGATAGATCACCAAAGAGCAAATGATCTCTTCTTAGAAGTTGAGAAAAGCAACGACTTACAAAAAATTGAATGGAGTATGTTGCGTAACTTTACTAAAACTTAAGTGCATTCTGAAGTGGAAGAAAAATTGTCTATCGTAGGCTTCGACCACTTTAGAGGAATATTTAAATGTTGGATGACGAGCAGGAAGCACTGAAAATTGGCTTAAGAAGAAATCAAAATACTTGATCCTTTTCTAATAAATTCAATCAAAAGATGAGAGCTATCTTCATCCCAAAGATGGACTTTCTGGCCGCATTTATCAACAAGAGACTAATCTGTTTGTTGCCATTCAAAATAACTGTAATGTCAAATAGCGGGAGTAATCAGTGGCTCATTTTAAGAAATCTAAAAAATAGCTCTAAACAAAATCCTGTAGTTGATTCATCGGATACCCTATCTAATTTGATAGATGGCAAAATCCACTGGTCAGCTATTCTGCATAGGAAAGCGGGCCGACAGGTTATTAATTTAATCACATGGCCGACAGTTAGATTAGGTTAGATTAGGTTAGATTAGGTCCAAAAAGGCTTCTCGGGAGTATCAGTTTCATCGTCGTCTAGCTGCTAAAAGGAGTTTAATATTTAAAAATGTTACTAACTGAAATTAGTCTTAATGACTTGCTGCTACTCGAACAGCTACGAATTGAACGCCTGCGTGGTTTTTTTAGTCAGAGCCTGATGGAATGCCCTATCTATCTGGATCAGCACAATCGGTTGACTGTTCATTGCCCAGAGCCATACTTAATCGATATGCTAATTGGTGATTTGGAAGAACTGTGCGACTATGCGTGGCTAATTCTGGGGGTTGAATCCATCGTACTTTTGTTTGCCCATGAAGAAGTGTATCGCGTTGATTACCATAGAGTTCCTGAGATTACTCAGAACCTTGCCTAGCCAAAGTATACTGCTCTCCCGTGGAAGCGGAGTGTCGATCGGGAAGATATTCATTTCGACTTGCAAACATTTATCGAACTGCTCTATTTTAGCAGATGCTTACCTTTGACGACTTGTATATCATCAATGCTACTAAAGCGGCTAAATTGAATTGGCCTAATTGGATGATTCATCGTATTTCAAAAATAAAACAATACCTAGGAGCCACCCATGGACCAGTATGTTTGTAAGGTTTGCGGATATGTCTATGATCCGGCAGAAGGCGATACGAATGCTCACATCGAACCAGGTATTCCCTTTGCAACACTACCTGAAGATTGGCATTGCCCTCAATGCAATGCTCCCCAGTCTGAATTTGAACTAGAGAATGGTCCCATGCCGGGTATGGTTGCACCGATCGGGGAGTAGATAGAATGGTATTTGCTAATTTCTAGCTATACCTTAACAGGGAATAAACTTAATGTTTTTAAAAGACTGAAAGCGCAAAGTTAATAAGGAATCTAATTCTTGTTTGTGAGTAGTATGAGACATCTCAAGACAATTAGAGATAGCTAACTTAAACGAAGAAAAGTCAGGATAATAAACTGAATACAGGCACTGCTTTTTAA
>JAYUEW010000114.1:0-2753 GCA_043739045.1 Synechococcales cyanobacterium | reverse complement strand
AATCCAGTCCTCCACTTGCCAGGTGACGATTTCTTGGGCCACGGGTACTCCAGCCGACATGCGCTCATGCTCAGTGCGAATGAGATATTTGTCTCCTTCAACTGGAGTTACCGAGAGTAGAAATTCTTGCGTCACAAATTCCCCTGGGGTGGCCGACTCAGTGCCTTTAAATAACGTGTCCTCTCCCTTATAGCCGCAAATGTGACAACTGTCCGCCAGAAATTCAATTCCGATCGGCTTTAGAGAAAGTTCATAATTTTCTTCCCTATCGAGCCATGCTTTATACACCCTTAAATCAAAAGATTCTGTTGACGAATCAGAACAACTCAGAACAACGATCGCACCATAAGCACTTACTGTATACATATCGCGCTATAGGTATCGCTTCTGAACTTGAACCGAATTTGCCAACAGAATCATTCATTCACGGATTCTCATTCACCCCATGCTTCTAAGCAAAATAAGCTTCTAAATCATCCGAACCACCAATTAACGTGCCGTCAATAAAGACCTGAGGAACCGACAAAGCACCCGTCGCCGCTTTCAACGCCTTCGAGCTAACATCTTTACCAACGGTAATTTCTTCATAACTCAGTCCCCGATCGGCCAACATTTCCTTGGCTTTTGCACAGAACGGACAGCCTTTTTTAGTAAAAAGAAACACATTTTTTGGCTTCACTGCATTCGGATTAATGTAATTAAGCATCGTCTCCGCATCCGAAACCTTAAACGGATCTCCCGGCTCTTCCGGTTCAATAAACATCTTATCGACAACGCCGTCTTTAACAATCATCGAATAACGCCACGATCGTTTTCCAAAGCCCAAATCAGCCTTATCAACTAACAGCCCCATTCCCTCCGTAAACTGACCATTTCCATCCGGAATAAACCGAACATTCTCCGCTTGTTGATCCTTCGACCATTCCTCCATAACAAACCCATCATTCACCGACAAACAAACAATCTGATCTACGCCATTTTCATGAAACGCAGGAGCTAATTGGTTGTAACCCGGCACATGGGTCGAAGAACAGGTCGGCGTGAATGCACCCGGCAGCGAAAATACGGCAACAGTACGTCCGGCAAATAAATCATCGCTCTTAATATCAATCCATTCACCATTCTCTCTCGCACGAAATGTCACACTCGGGACTTTTTGACCTTCGCGATTTTGAAATACCATAAGGACTCCTAAAATTTAATTCAGTAACAATGAGTTCGGCTCTTGAATTAAAGCGTAGTCGAAATGACTTCGAGTTGTCAAGTATTTTTAGCCGCGCCACACTGCGGTAGGATTGGGGCGGATCTTGGTGAAACTTGGAGAACTAGCATGGCAACCCGCGTCATTATTGTGCGTCACGGCGAAAGTACTTACAACGTCGAAGGTCGAGTTCAAGGCCACTGCGATAAATCAACCCTTACGCAGCGCGGGCAAGCTATGGCGACTCAAGTGGGAGAGGCTATTGCCAACATCGCGATCGATGTGGTTTACAGCAGCCCCTTCCAGCGCACCCGCCAAACCACGGCACTGATCATGGCCGATCGGGCCGATAACACCCCCATTCTTTATAACGACGATCTGAAAGAAGTAAACCTAAAACTTTGGGAAGAGTTGATTTTTAAAGACATTGAGGCTAAGTTTCCAGACCAAATGGACCAATGGCGATCGGCTCCTCACAAGCTTCACCTTAAGGGGACTGCCGCCGATGGTACTGATGTTGATTCCTATCCGATCGTGGATCTTTATGAACAAGCCACTCGCTTCTGGAATGACACGCTTCCAAAACACCCAAATCAAACGCTCCTTATCGTTGCCCACAGCGCCATTAACCGGGCATTAATCAACACTGCCATAGGATTGACTGCGATCGAACACCAGCGCCTCGAACAATCTAACTGCTGCATCAGCGTCCTGAATTTTTCGGGTCAATTTGGTGAATCGGTTCAAATTGAATCCCTCAACCTCACAGCCCATCTCGGCGAGCCGCTTCCTAAACTTAGGCACGATCGGATCAAGCGCCTATTGTTAGTGCGTCACGGTGAAACCAACTGGAACCGCGAGGGTCGTTTTCAAGGTCAAATCGATATTCCCTTAAATGAATATGGTCAACACCAAGCCAAGCAAGCTGGAGATTTTTTAAAAGCCGTAAAAATTGATGCTGCGGTGACTAGTTCGATGTCACGGCCAAAAGAAACTGCCGAGTTGATTCTGAAACACCATCCACACATTGAACTAACAGAACGAAGAGACCTTTGGGAAATCAGTCATGGAACATGGGAAGGAAAGCTAGAGGCTGAAATTAGATTAACGGATAGTGAATTGCTAGATGCATGGCAAGCAAAACCAGAAACCGTACAGATGCCCGAAGGTGAAAATCTAAATGATGTGTTTGAACGAGCGATCGTAGCTTGGAACGATATTGTTCAAAATGCTACACCAGGAACCACAACGCTAGTGGTCGCTCACGATGCGATTAATAAAGCAATTCTTTGTCACGTTACGGGAGTCGGACCGGAATCATTCTGGAGTTTCAAACAAGGCAACGGAGCCGTCAGTGTAATTGATTATCACAAAGGCGATACCCATCCGCCTGTATTGCGCGCCGCCAATATTACCGTTCACCTCGGCGGCATCCTCGACAAAACAGCCGCAGGAGCGCTTTAGAAATGCTCGAATTTCTCCAACAAGTCCGTATCCTTGACCCTAGTGCAAACCACGATCGCATTGGGGATGTGCTGCTTGATAATGGCAC
>JAYUEW010000113.1:0-2094 GCA_043739045.1 Synechococcales cyanobacterium | reverse complement strand
CTCCACAGGCTCTAAATTCTTAGCTTGTTTATAACTCACTTTCAATTAGCTGAATTTGTATCTATTGTACAACTTTATTCGACTTTCGCAGGAGGTCTAATAGATAGACAAATAGATAGGTTAGAGGATTATCCAGGCTTCTTGATTACAAAGGGTGATCAAAATTCAGTAGAAGAATTTTCCCGTAAGAATAAAAAGTTAATGAATCAAATTGTGGGCAAAGTACTTTGGATACTTTTTAGTGTTCCTATATCTTCTATCGTAAAGTTTCTGATTTCTTACTTCAATCCATTGAAGAGCTAATATGCTATGACTGCTTCCGTATAACAACCGTGTTGCAGCGGAACAATGATCTTGGTAGGCTGAGTCGAGCGGTTACCCATGTCTGCTGAACACGGTCGTTATGTGGCAGAAATTCAAAAATTTCAAGTCATCCAACAACCCTACCCTATGTGGTGAAATTTTCGTCAGGAGTGGGTTGTGGAGGCTATTTCATCGATTGCTGTCATCTCTCATACTCTAGATCCGACCTGAGGAGAGTCATTTATGCCTAAGTATAAAATCCTGCAAGAAGGAGCATCGTATACATTTCGATCGTATTGCGAAATGAACGCGGAACCGGAAGATATTCTTTCGGCATTTTCTAATCAATTCCGGTCGATCGGCCTCACTCTGCAAAAATCTCAGCCAAAACGTTCAAAATCAATTGTCCTTCCGCATCACTCACTCGTCCCAATCGCTTAATCAACCGCCGTTTATCTACAACACGAATTTGGTCAAGAATTACCTCACCGGGTTTATTCTCAAATTGACAAGGAACCCGCATCGGATAATCTCGACCTTTACTGGTCATCGGTGCAATAAGAACAGTCCTCATATTCCGATTCATCTGATCCGGCGAAATCACAACACAAGGTCTCGTTTTTTGAATTTCAGCCCCGAGCGTTGGATCAAGACTGACCAAAAAAACATCAAATCGGTTTACCATTCCCATTCAGTCGCATCCCATTCAGTCGGTGTCACATCATCCAGAAGCACATCATCCCCATTCTCAGACATTTTTGCCAGAGCCTCATCCCATCCTGCTCGCGGATGTACTACCGATCGAATTGTCAAATGATTACCTTCGAGATTAATCTCCACCTCACCTTCAAGCCCACTTTGTTCGAGTAAAAGTTTAGGAATCCGAATTCCTTGAGAGTTTCCGATCTTAATAATCCGAGTCTTAATGGCTGTACTCATGCAGGTAACCTTTTGAACAAGGGTAATTACATTGTAGCTACAAAACTTCCGCTAGTCAACGATCGTACTGATAGCCAACAACGCCAATGCCGTAGTGCGTTTGGAACATAGAGAATTAAGTCTTAGGCAGTTTTAAACTCGGACCAATCACATCACGCCATTGAACAATTCCACCCGTTAGATTAGTCGCAGAAATTCCAGCTTGACACGGGATTATTAAGTCAAATTCTATGATAATTTTTGGAGCTGTGCTGCAATTATGAAGCTGACAACCTAATTGATTTTGTAAAACAAAAAGATTACAACGTAAATTCTGCGAATTCATCAGAAATATTTTCGGATTTCTCCGATCGAACTGTCCCAATCGGCTTTTGCTCAGTCGGCTTTTGCTGAAGTACCGCATCAATAGACATACTGGGATTCTGATGCAACACATTCAATACCCCTGTAAAGTCACGAACTAATTCTCCAGGTGTCAACAATGAAGCCGCCCCAACAGGGCCACCAATACGCGATCGCATCACCTGCAATATACTTTCCAAATCTGCTGTTGCCAACCGAGATTCATACTCATAATGATATTGATGAATACTACTCAATCGCTCCATTAATCCCAACAAACTCTCATCGCTCAACGGCTCTAAGCGCACTACCGGAGCGATCGCATCGGTTACACCCGAGAGTGAAAGCAATCGATTTTGCTGGGTACGGCGCTGCCATGCCGGATCACTAAACAATCCACGACGAGGATCCTCTAGAAACTGCGGCGTGCCACCAATAAAGATTCCGAGACTACTTACTCGTCCTTGCAATGTGTCGTTGAACATTGCCAAGAGTTTGTCATAGTTATTT
>JAYUEW010000112.1:0-15410 GCA_043739045.1 Synechococcales cyanobacterium | reverse complement strand
GGGAGATATCAGTCAAGATCTTCCATTGCGTGATGGGGATAGCATTGTCGTTCCCGCAGCGATCGCTGTAAATGTAGATGACGCAAACCTGATCGCTTCATCTAGTTTTGCGGTTAGCACCGATCAACCCTTAAGAATCATTGTGGCAGGTGAGGTTAATCGTCCAGGCCCCCACAGCATTAAGAGCGAGACGGTTCCTCAAGCTCAAATGGGCAGTATGGCTACGACAGTGCGTAATAAAATACAGGTGCCAACTGTGACCCGATCGTTGCAAATTGCGGGGGGAATAACTCAATCTGCCAACATTCGGGAAATTGAAGTGCGACGACGAACCAATGCTGGATCAGAGCAAGTGCTGAAGGTCAACTTATTTGAATTGCTTCAAGCAGGGGATTCGAGGCAAGATATGCCGTTGCAAGATGGCGATCTCGTCATTGTTCCAACTGCCACAACCCTTTCTCCAGCCGATGCTGCTATTCTTGCGCGCGCCAGTTTCTCACCCGATTCGATCGCGGTGAATGTGATCGGAGAAGTTGCTAAACCAGGACTCGTGCAGCTTCTGCCGAATACGACACTAAACCAGGCACTATTAGCAGCAGGTGGGTTTAATACTCGTGCGAAGATACGAGAGGTCAGTTTCCTGCGTCTTAATCCAAATGGGACAGTCGATCGTCGTGATATCGCAATTAACTTTGATCAAGGCATCAACGAACAGAGCAATCCGCCGTTGCGAAACAACGATACGATCGTCGTGGGCAAGTCCGGGCTGGCCGGCATCGGGGATACGTTGGGAACCATCTTCACGCCTTTATCAGGCGTCTTGGGAATCTTCAACTTTTTCCGCTAGTCACTGACCAAAACCGAGGGTAGCAAAAGATTAGTTTCCATCTGACGAGAACTGGCCAAGCATTTCAAAAGAACACCATTACCATTGATGGAAATAACGCATTTTCAGATAGAAAGACGTTTCACCTGCATTCCAATAGGTTGGGGAGAAATAAAAGAATTAGGAATCTGGGTCAGAGAGAAGATAATAGGAACAACAAGCTGGACTGAAAAATTCAAACTTGTGACGAGATTGTGACAATTGCCTGCTTATAGACCATTGTCATCTTGACCTGATGGAGTGAGCGGATTTTTATATAGACTAAGACGCTGTTTGAGAAGTAGATAGAAAAACGGTAAATCATCCATGAAATAACGTTTCCACAGTCGATTTGGCTCATTTATCAGTCTGTACAGCCACTCTATCCCCAACCTACTCATCCAACACGGCGCACGGGGAATTACTCCTGCTTCAAAGTCAACTGTTGCTCCGATCGCCATAAAAATCTTAACCGTCGGTAAATGACGTTTGTATTTGTGAATCCACTTTTCCTGTTTAGGCGCGCCGACAGCTACCGCCAGCACTGTTGCTCCTGATCTGGAAATCCTCTCAATAATTGCTAAGCATTCTTGCTCATCCGACTCAAAACCAAAAGGTGGTGAGTAGCAATCGACAACAATTTCTCTATTAATTTTTTGATTAATTGCTGCCGTCGCTCTATCAGGGACACCCTCTAGACCTCCTAACAAAAATATTTTTATATCTTCGTTGTCTGCATGAAATTTGTAGAAGGCTGGGAAGAAATCAGAACCAGAAATTTTCTCTTGTAGAGGTGTTCCTAGAAATCGAGAAGCGTACAGCAAAACCTGACTATCACACACCCTGTAGTCAGCCGATTTGTAAATATGAAAAAAATCTGCATCGTGCTGCAGTTTCATCAAATGATCTACATTTGGAGTCAGTACAACTCTCTGTTCAAGATTGGCAAGCATTTCTTGCATAGAAACATTGTTGATTTGAACATTTAGAATTTTAACTGAATCTTTTACATCAATCTTATGGGACATGGCTTAATCCAATCTTTACCACCAGCAATTCTCATTATGGAAATATCCTTGTCCAAAGGGTCGATTCTTAGCAGTTTAATTAGCTGAAACCCTCATTCTATCGTTGAGCAGATTAGCAATTAGAAGCTACAAAAGCCCTGTTTATAGTACAGGTGTTTTAAAATGAGAATTGCTGCTTTACCACTGAACTTTACAGCTATCGCCTTGAATATTCTTCTTTATAAAGTTAGAGTTTTGAAACCTTTATACAGAGATAGACTTTATCTCTAGATTTTAAGATATCGTGTGCAGTCTGTTACACTGACAAGCCATACCATATAATTTGATACATAAAAATAGCTATCATTTTGATGGATCTAGGTGGCGGCGGCGCTGAGCGAGTAATGGTTAATTTAGCCCGTGGCTTTCTCGATCGCGGCATGGATGTCGATTTGGTGTTGGTAAAAGCAGAAGGACACTATCTTTCGCACCTTCCATCCAACATTAATGTTATGGCTTTAGATTGCGATCGCCTAATTACCAGTTTGCCAGAAAGGAGCAGCCCTCAGTTTTAATGTCTGCACTTGAAGATACCAACCTAGTTGCTCTATGGGCTAGAAAACTATCCAACGTCTCCACGCAAGTTGTTGTGACATTTCATAATAATTTATCTCGTGAATCGCAAAATTCCACAAAACGGAAAAGGAAGTTAACACCACAGCTTGTGAAAATATTTTATCCTTGGGTAGACAAAATTGTTGCATGCTCCATCTGGCAACACGTACACAGATAAAAAAGCTAAATGGACCACTTTAATCATCGTTAACTCCCAAGCGATCAAAAATACGTGTAATGCGAGTGTTGAATCAAAAGGCTTTTGCCACTACAAGGCAACCAATGGAATTAAAAGACATCTAGCCGTTGATACGCTTGGATTTCCCTTTTTTACTCACTGTACTCCAGCGAATCTATCGGATAATGTTGGCCTGATAGAAATGTTCACGACTAATATTGAGTACTTCAAATCAAAGCCCGTCACCATTAAAAAAATCACTATTTTGTTGGACCATGGATACCACATTGATTGTTTGGTCCGAGAACTCCAAAAAGTCTATCCTCAAATTATGACGAAAATTAGATTTGAGCGTTCAAAGAAACATTTAAAACAGGAGAAAAAAGAACAAGGAAAGTTAGGTTTTATCCCAGCCATTGCCCGTTGGGTAGTGGAACGGTCGAATGCCTGGGTGGAACGCTGTAAGATATTGGTAAAGAACTATGAAAGAACATTAGCGAATGCGACGACAAAAATAAATCTCTGTTTTGTCAGGCTAATGATAAAGCGACTTTCGTCCTCTGGTTAGGATGTCAAATAGGTTCTATAGACTTCTCATTGTTGGTGAAGCCTCAAAACGAGTGTTTGAGGCTATGCGACAAAGCATAGCTATAATTCCTTGGACTGCAACTAGCAGTGTAAGAAATTGTTTGATTCATGAATATGATGAAATTAATTTAAATATAGTTTGGGAAACTGTCGTAAACAATTTACCTAATCTGACCTTAGAATTAGAGAAAGTTATTCCGCCTGATGAAGAAATCTCACCAATTAATTGACTAGCACCATCATTTACATCATTATCGACTAAAATCAGACAAATCCCTCCTGTTGTATTCCCAATGAAACCTAGTTATTCCTATTGCCCAAATAGCCAGTGCACGTTAAATCCTAAACTAGAACCATTGGACTGAGAAAACAAACCACCTAAACCATTTTGACCAATAGAATTACTGAGGTAAACATCGACTCCTACATTTGTTTGTGGATAGAAATAGCGAAGCCCGACGCTCCAAACACTACCTTGACCAATATTACTTTTGAATAGAGGTGTGAATTCACCAATAAACTGAAGATCATCAATCAAAGCATAGCTAATTCCTAATCCCAAACCAAATCGAGATTCTTGACCGACGAAACCAGCTTTAGGATTGAACTTGAACGAAAGTTGAGGATTTAAACTATAGGAAGTAGGCATCTCTAGAGCAAAGTAACCAGACGAATATCCATCAAATGACTGGACAAAGCTGATTGCTAACTTCAACCCTAAACTAACTGGATCACCTTGAACTTGATCGAAGAATCTGACCTTAGTCGCAGCTCCGAACTTAAAGGCTCCAGAACCCATGTTATTTAGCCGCGGTTGACCAAATATATTTGTAGGATCACCATTCTTATTAAATCTTTGACCAAATAGCTCTAACTGGAAATCATTGGTTACACCATAGGCGACATTGACATTGGTACCTGAGCCTAGACCTCCCCAGACATGAAACAAACCTGGCAATAATGTATCAGCACTGGCAAGGTTAAATCCATCTAGTGAAAGCTGAGTGTCACGACTGGAAAGTGGCACAGGTTTTCCTTTACGAAAAGTTGCCGCAAAGTTTTTGCCCGTATTAGGAGTGTAGGTAAGATTAGCACCGATCGACAATTGATTGCCATCAGGAATAAATGCTAAAAAACTGGTGGCTGGAGTGTTACTAAACCCATTGGTAGCATAAAGATCAACGCCAACAGCAGGACTCACGAGGTAGCGCAATCCGCCACTATAAATAATGCGCTGCGAAAAATTGCCATCGCTAGCATTGATCGCATTTCCTTTGCCACCGAGGGGGAAATTAACATCTGCGAAAAGGCTAAGTCGCTCCGTAGCTTGCCAGCTTAATCCAGTGCCAATTTTAAAAAGAGTGCCATAAAAATCACTGCCATTCACGCTGTTTGGGAAGAATGCTAGCCCTGGGGTGAAATGTAATTGCAAATCACGGGTGGCGTTGTAAGTGACAGGGACTTGCAACGAGCCGATGAAAAGGTTGTTATAATTACCAGATGATGAACCAAATAGACCACCATCAGTACTTAGCTGCAACATTTCGGCAGAACCAGCTACCGCAACCTGTAAATTCTCATCTTTGAAGACTTTGTATTTAACAGTTGAGGCAAATGCATTAAGCACTAAATTGGCAAGATTGCCGTTGACCTTTCTGCCTAAAAGATCATCAAATAATGAGTTACTCAAACCTACTTGAAAATCATTGGTCAGCCCGTAGTCAATATAACCATAATCAGTTTGTAGACCACTGCCTCCTCCAAACTGCTCAACAAAACCAAATCTTGTACCTAGTGATAGTGAAAGATCGCCTGCTTCGAGTTGATTGGCAGTTGTAAGGTTAAATAGGCGAATCGGCGGTTTTTGCAATGGAGAAACTGCTAAAGCACTTGGATTTTCAGGCTTGACATAAGATTGAGCAATCAGAGAATCTGGTCCATAGTTTTTCTGAATTGGGGTGTTGCTTTCTAGGTTGCGGCTTGAATCGATGACCACCGATGCTGGGGTAGACACATTAGCAACACTTGCGATCGGAGTAGTAGTGGTTGATTGATTAGCAGTTGAGGTAAATTCATCCAGTACCCATTGCCCAACTCGACGATCGCCATTTTTAAATGTATAAGTCCCGCTACCGTTAAATTTCCCGAATTGAAATTGCCCCTCATAGCGATCACCATTCGCAAAGTACATTAACCCTTGACCATGAGGCTGAACACTAGCCACCTCACCTTCATAGCGATCGCCGTTGGCATATTCACATACTGCTCTACCTGTAAAGCTTTTCATTGATACTTTGTCATTACAAAACCTACTATCAGAAGCATTACGTATGGTAGACGTTTTGACCAAAGTTTCAGCGCTAAGGCTTGTAGTGGTAATCGTAGATAAGATAGTGCTAATTCCGATCAATGCGGTGAATTTTAGTAAGTACTCGTTTAGAAGTTTATTCATAGATGGTCACAATTGATGGAACTTTTGTGAGTATATCAAGCCTAGTGGTCTGTCAGGGCTATTTCGTTCTAGACAAGCAGTTAGGATTGGCGGTAGTCTACGGATGTAGTTGAAGAGTCGGCCTAGAACTATGAGCACGTTAGCAATCGTATCCGCCTTCTCAGGCCTGCCGGATGTCCGACGTGGAGCAGGACAGCATCATGGCCAAGCCCTTTGTCTTGCGTTATTTACCCTAGCCATCAGTGCGGGATGCAAAGGGTTTCTGTCCATCAGCGATTGGCTCGTCAGTTGCCGAGACGAACTCCTAGAATTATTTAAGCCAGCTACGTCAAGATTGCCTTCCTACAGAACGATTCGACGGGTGTTACTGGAGACCGACTATGAGGCCTATAGCGCCTGCTTAGCGGCTTTGTTCAATCTTATGTATAACCACAGTGAAAACGCAATCGTTGAGCATAATTCGATTTTCTGGACTTTGCTGGTTTCAACGGTACTTTCGTTGGAACAAAATAATCGCCATTTTCTGCAATCTGTACGCTCTACCCAAACTCGTAAGAGCATTTCCACCACACAGTTAGCTCCATTTCGGGCGGACTAGAAAGTAGGAGATGTCATCTACTCTAATGCAACGCCCAAATTACTTTTGCTTCGTGATTTCAATATTCACATCATTCAATCGACGACGCGTCAACACTTCAGACTTATCACGGGGTTCTAAATCAAAAACCGATCGTAACGTATCATCGATTTTTGTATACTCAGTATTACCAAGCTCATCAAGACGCACCTTACCTGCACTATCAAAAATTACAGTTTGCGGCACAAACCCCCGATAGTAATAACCCGCTTCATTCGGCTCATAAGTTTCCTTCACGGGCAGCGAATCCACGCGAATCGCTGAAATATCCATCGCTCGACCGTAAAACTCCTGAATTCGAGACACCGTTAATGCGTAAGTCTTGCAATCTGCGCTATCGTCCAAGTAGAACACTACCACTGTCGGCTTCCCAACTTTCAGAGAATTCTGCAACGTACTTCTTGGCGGCACTATTCCACCATTTCCGGCATACAGCGCAAAAATATCGCCATCATACCGATCGTCCTCTAGAAGTGCCGACGCACCCATCACATTCAGGCCCAAACTCAGCAGCAATACTATTCCCATCCCCAAAATCCAAGACTTGCGACGCACCAAGCTTTGCAAAAAGCGACTCAACACATCGAAACTCAAAAGATTTATCTGACGTAAAAAAAACATACAAACCCAATTGCACAGCTAAAATAAACACTATCTCCCACTTTACCAAACCACCGCATCATTCTCCATCGGAACTCAAAGGGTCACGATCAGTCAGTCCACGTGGCAACCTCGACACCAGCCGATCGATCGGCAACTTTCCATAATTTGACACCACCGACAAGACCACACCCCCAAACACCAACACTGGAAACGGCAACGATCGTGCCTTCAACCACTCCAACAACTCCACTGCCCCCAGCAGTATTAAGAACGCCGCGATCGAAAATTGTAATTTCATAGACCAACGATCCTAACCACCATGAATTTGACTTGATCAAATAGTTTATTTGTACTATATTTTAAGCAGTTTCCTTAGTTCAACTGTTCCCGAATCTCAGTGTCGTACTGGAATCAGCGATCTCACTCTGTCAACCTTGGTCTGGATCCAGTGTAGCCGATCGCAACGCTTGCCCGTTCTGTTGTTGCAAAATCTCTGATACGATTCTATTTTTTGTTCTTTGCCTAAACCGCCATGACCATCGCCGCCGACCGCATTAAAGAACTCTGCAAACTGCTCAATCGCATGAGCTACGAGTACTATGTGCTGGATCAGCCGACGATCGATGACAGTGTTTACGATCGGCTATACCGCGAACTGCAAGACCTCGAAGACACAAATCCCGAACTTATTACCCACGACAGCCCAACCCAACGTATCGGCGCTCAACCTGCGAGTGCTTTTACTTCTGTCAGCCATACAATCGCCCTCTATAGTCTCGAAAATGCGTTTAATTATGCTGACTTGGCCAAATGGCAAGAGCGTTGGCAACGAGTTGAAGATGGTGCGGCGACTTATATTTGTGAATTAAAAATTGATGGTAATGCGCTGGCGCTAACTTATGAAGATGGTTTACTGGTGCGCGGGACGACGCGGGGCGACGGAACAACAGGGGAAGATATTACCTCAAATGTTCGCACCATTCGGACGATTCCGTTGCGGTTAAATTTGGAAAATCCGCCGCCGTTGGTCGAAGTGCGGGGTGAAGCATTTTTACCGAATCACGTTTTCGATCGCCTGAATGCCCAGCGGGAGGCCACCGGGGAAGAGCGTTTTAAAAATCCACGCAATGCAGCAGCCGGGACGTTGCGACAACTCGATTCTCGGAAAGTTTCCGATCGACAGCTCGACTTTTTTGCTTACACCGTATATTTTCCAAACAGTGACTTGCGCGAAATTCACGCACAAGTTCACTCGCAATCGACCGCGCTTGAATGGCTCCAGAATGCTGGTTTTCGGGTGAATCCAAATCGAGAAAATTGCACCGATTTACAAGCAGTTCAGCATTATTGTGAAAAATGGAATACCGATCGTCATGACTTGCCCTACATGACCGATGGCGTGGTGATTAAGGTCAATGAATTTAGCTTGCAGGAAAAACTAGGATTTACCCACAAATTCCCCCGCTGGGCGATCGCCTACAAATATCCTGCGGAAGAAGCACCTACAATTCTCGAATCCATCACCTTCCAAGTGGGACGCACGGGAGCCATTACCCCTGTGGCTGAACTGCGCCCGGTGGATCTGGCCGGGACAACCGTTTCGCGGGCGACATTGCATAATGCCGATCGATTACTAGAACTCAATTTGCACTTGGGCGACACTGTAATTGTCCGAAAAGCGGGCGAAATTATCCCCGAAGTAGTCACCGTTTTGTCAGAACTTCGGCGGCCTAAAGCGATTCAATGTAAGCTGCCGACCGAATGCCCAGAATGTCATTCTATCTTGGTCCGTCCTGAGGGCGAAGCCGTAACGCGCTGTGTGAATTCGTCCTGTCCGGCAATCTTGCGCGGATCGCTGATCCATTGGGTCAGTCGTGGGGCGTTGGACATTAACAGCGTTGGGGAGAAATTAATTACTCAGCTTTTAGAGTCGGGATTGGTGCATTCCACCGCTGATTTATATGACTTGACTGCCGAACAGCTCATGCAACTCGATCGCACGGGCCAAAAGTCTGCGGAAAAAGTGGTGGCGGCGATCGCGGCTTCGGTCAAACAACCTTGGTCTCGCGTGTTGTATGGTCTCGGAATTCGGCTGGTGGGTTCGTCGAATGCAGTGACATTGAGCGAGGCATTTCCTACGGTCGAATTGCTGCAAAATGCCCAACCTGAGGAGATTTCAGCCATATTTAGCATTGGTGATGAGATCGCCCGTAGTGTGGCGCAGTGGTTCCAAATTGAAAGCAACCGATTGCTTATTGATCGACTGCGATCGTCCGGCTTACAACTGGCTGGAGAGGCCAAACCTCAGGAACTCCCGGTCACGGCCATCACGGGAAAAACCTTCGTTGTCACAGGAACGTTACCAACCTTAAAACGTGATGAAGTAAAAGATATGATTCGTAAAGCCGGGGGCAAAGTGACGGATTCGGTCAGTAAGAAAACTGACTTTTTGGTGGTGGGTGAAGACGCGGGATCAAAGCTGGAAAAGGCTCGATCGTTGAACGTGGCGATTTTATCAGAAGCCGAATTTTTAGAGTTACTTTTCTAAATCCTATGAATCATTTGAATATGACCAGGATTGATAAAACCCATATAAAATTAAGGAGAATCCTTTGTTGATCGGAGCTTTTCATGGGAACCGATGAGAGCCGATCGCTCAAAAATTATCCCGCACTCCTCGCCCGAAAACGCAGTCCCAACTCTCGTCTGTTGCGATGGTTTCGTGAATCAGCCGTCTTTTTGTCGTCGCCAGACAGCCGTCAACAGCTTAAAAAAGCCCTCACCACAGGCCGATCGGGAGCAGGGCTGGCCAGTGTCGGCAGTGTGTTGCTGTTGCTGTGGAACGCCAAATTAGTCTTCTCGACTGGTGCGGGCATGGGGACGATGGTGTTGATGTATTTGTTGCAAGATGCGGAGTGGCGACGGGAAAAACTTCCAAACATTAATGAGCAGGTTCAGGCAAAACTTGAGGGTTTAAATCGTCCGTTTTTGTGGAGTACGATCGGGGGCGGAGGTGCGGCATTTCTGAGCTATTTGGCCATTTCAGCTTGGACTGAGACCGATGCTCATTGGTTGGTGACGGGCATTTTGCTTCAGGGATTGATGACCTTTGGGCTGTTGGGGTTGGCGCTACGACGGGTTTTAGCCAAGTCTCCAACGGTTGAAACAGAGCTGTCTCATTGGGTCGAAATGCTGTCCCATGAGGATCCGATTCAACGCTTGTTAGCGGTACGACAATTAACTAAAACAGCACAGTCGGCACCATTAATTCAGCAAAAAGAAATCCTGGAATATTTTCAGCTCATGGTGTCTCGTGAGCCAGAAGAGTTGGTCCGCGAGGCGGTTTGGCAGGCGCTAGAGACGTTGATGCCAACATTGAATAGTTTAGCTGATTTAAAGAACTTGGCTGATTTGAACAATTTGATTGAAACAGACGATCGGATTCCGGTTTCGTCCGAGCTAACTCAAGCCAAGATTAAGGCTTGGGTTGAATATTAGAAATATTAGAATTGATTCAAACTTAGAATTGGTTCAACCATTGTCTAATCATTTAAATTGAACAAATCCTTAATCAATCCCGGATCAGCCGTCGTCCCGATCGCATTCGTCAAACGTCGATTGAACCGATC
Organism: Synechococcales cyanobacterium; assembly: GCA_043739045.1. GTDB lineage: Bacteria > Cyanobacteriota > Cyanobacteriia > Leptolyngbyales > Leptolyngbyaceae > JAAFJU01. Next base: position 4,836 of record JAYUEW010000112.1, on the reverse strand, counting down.
GGAAGTCATCGCGGCAAAAGTTTTAGAAAGGCGAGGTCGTCTAGTTGAAATAGCAGTCACGGGAGTCTCTCCGCTAATCAAAGGTTCTCTAAAATAAAGAACTGGAGACAGAGTTTCAATGAAGATTATCTCTAATTAAATTAATCGTTACCAAAGCAGTACACTAGTACGATGTGAGCAGGGATCGAATCTGTCAATACATCTGTACTATTTCTGCGATTGTACCAACTTTCTTCACAAAAAACTAGACAGAGAACAAGGGAGTCGCTAATATACATAAGCAATGTGAAAAGCAAAGCAAGCCCGGACGATTAGCACAGTGGTAGCGCACTTCCTTCACACGGAAGGGGTCACAAGTTCGAATCTTGTATCGTCCATATCCCGATAGCCAAGCATAGAGCCGTTCTTAAGTTATTAGGAGCGGACATTTTGTGGCACCAATAAAGGATTAAAAGTCTACCAATGCGTCTCTATACCAACGCAAGTACGATCGATTGAGTATCGTTTGAGTATCAAGAAATGGGGACAAAGGGCGAAGTTTCGATCGAAAATTTCCGGGGGCGGCTTCGGCTTCGGTGGACATGGGCGGGGAAACGGAAGACATTGACGATCGGGAGTAATTCACCAGCGGCTCAATCACTGGCGCTGGGAGGGCACCCCAATTCAGTTGAATTATAACGATCGATACTCTGAATATTCCTGTATTCTTGAATTCGACATATCTTCTCAATTCCCATGCAAAATGCCCCTAAGATTCCCAAAAGTACCTGGTCGCGAGAATTAGGGCAAGGCTGGGATCACCCTTATGCTGTTCGCTATCCGAGTAATCTTGATGATGGTCCTTGGCACGGTGCGCCGTTGGGTGGTTTTGGTGCGGGGTGCATTGGACGATCGTCAAATGGACAGTTTAATCTATGGCACATTGATGGTGGTGAACATACATTCGAGAATTTTGCGGGTTGTCAATTTAGTATTTTTGAAGAATCATCGGGCCAAACTCAAGCCTATGCACTGGCAACTCAAGGCCCAGAAGATTGTAGTTTAGATACTTGGCAATGGTATCCAGAACGATCGGGAATCTATTCGGCGCTTTATCCTAAAAGTTGGTATGAATATCAAAAGGTATTCAAAGCACAAATTACTTGTGAACAGTTTTCGCCCATCATTGCTAATAATTATCAGGAAACCAGTTATCCGATCGCAACCTTTCTTTGGACCATTCACAATCCCACAAATGAACCGATTACTCTCAGTATTATGATGAGTTGGGAAAATTTGGCGGGATGGTTTTTGAACACGGCAAAATCGCCTGATATTAAAGTGCGAGATGATGGAAGTCCGTTTTATGACTATGTGCCGCGTATTAAAAAAAGTAGTGGTAATTTCAATCAGTTAACTGGTGATGAGAGTAAGATTGGTATTGTTATGGGCAATACTAGAAACAATATCAATAAACCAGAAGAAGGCGACGGGGAATGGTCGATCGCGACAATGTTAAATCCGCTGCATGAAACAACCTACAACACCAGATGGAATGTTGCGGGGAATGGGAATGATTTGTGGCGATCGTTCTCTCAAGATGGCACTTTAAATAATCTTGATGATGAATCACCAGCAATTAAGACTGAACGCATTGGCGGCGCGATCGCAGTTAAGTTCACTATTCGTCCGGGTAAAACCAAACAAATTCCATTCATTCTTGCTTGGGATTTCCCCATTATGGAATTCGCTCAGGGTGTGATGTATTTTAAACGCTATACCGATTTCTTTGGCCGATCGGGAAACAATGCTTGGACTATTGCAAAACAAGGATTAAAACGTCATAGTCTGTGGCGTGAACAGGTTGAAGCATGGCAAGCACCAATTCTAGACCGTGCTGATTTGCCGGATTGGTTCAAAATGGCGTTGATGAATGAGTTATATGATTTAACTCAGGGTTGTGCGTTGTGGAGTGCGGCGAGTGAAGATGATCCGGTTGGTCAATTTGCAGTTTTGGAATGTATTGATTATCGCTGGTATGAGAGTCTTGACGTTCGTTTGTATGGATCATTTGGATTGTTGATGTTGTGGCAAAAACTAGAAAAATCCGTAATTTTAGCGTTTGCACGATCGATTCCAAAACAAGACGATCGGACTCGTAAAGTTGGTTATTACGCGACGATCGGTCAAGAAAGTCCTGACGCATTGCGTAAAGTTCGGGGTGCTACGCCTCATGATTTGGGTGCGCCAAATGAACATGTTTGGGAAAAGACGAATTATACGAGTTATCAAGATTGTAATTTGTGGAAAGATTTGAGTTCTGACTTTGTATTGCAGGTGTACCGGGATTATTTATTAACAGGTGCAATCGATCGGGCTTTTTTAATAGAATGTTGGGCGGCTGTTGTTGAAACCTTGCATTATACAAAAGCATTTGATCTCGATAATGATGGTATTCCTGAAAATAGCGGTGCGCCGGATCAAACCTTTGATGATTGGCGATTGAAGGGAGTAAGTGCTTATTGCGGTGGGCTTTGGATTGCGGCGTTGGAGGCGGCTTGTGCGATCGGACGTATTCTCAATGAAGATATTAGTGTATTTGAACAATGGGTTGAACAGGCGCGATCGGTGTATCAGGATAAACTTTGGAATGGATCATATTATCGAATAGATAGTGAATCGGGTTCTGATGTGGTGATGGCGGATCAGCTTTGTGGACAGTTCTATGCGCGGCTTTTGAATTTGCCGGATGTGGTGCCGATCGATTGTGCAAATATTGCATTAAAGACTATTTATGATTCTTGCTTTGTCAAATTCAATGAGTATTTAGCGTCGGGGGGTGCGAGTGGGAATGATGGGCGGATTTCTGAGGGCAATCGGGTCTTGGGTAAATCTACGTTGCCGATCGGTGCAGCTAATGGTGTGCGGCCCTCAGGCGAACCGGAAAATGCGAATTCAACCCATCCTCTAGAAGTATGGACAGGCATCAATTTTGGGCTTGCAGCCTTTTTAGTGCAGTCGGGAATGCAATCAGAGGGAATGGCGATCGCGGAGGCGGTTGTGAATCAAATCTATGAAAATGGATTGCAGTTTCGGACTCCTGAGGCAATTACAGCGAATGCGACATTTCGGGCTTGTCACTATTTACGGGCGATGGCGATTTGGGGAATTTATGAAGTGGAGAACGTCGATTTGAGCAGAAGGATCTCATGAAATTATGATTAATTGACGATCGTTCCCCCACAATCCTCTAAAGTAATAGTAAGTGATACTAATCGTTAAATATTTTAACTATTTCCTGCTATGTCGAATCCTACAACCCCCAATGTTTTCAAAACCGCATGGCAACGGATCAAATTTTTAGGGATTACGATCGGGGTTTTAGGGGCAGGACTCACCATTGTCAATCTCCCCATTCCGGGTATTCGAGAGACGATCGGTCAAAAGGCTCCCATACTCTTGCTACCCAGTATCGCCAGTTGGGATTACCATTACCAAGAAGGTATGGTGAATTTACGGAAAGCTGAACAATTGATTCAAAATGCAAAACATCCTAATGATTTAGATCTGGGCGATCGAGAACTTAAATCTGCACAGTCGCATTTAAATGCGCTTCCTTTACAAGGATTTGAGAATTACGATGATAGCTATTACTGTTATATTCGTAATTGTCGATGGCGGTTCAGCAGTTGGGAAATTCAACAGCGTCGAGAATCCGCAGGGCGTACTGAAGCTATCCTGTTCCAAGAGCGTAATATCCAATCTCAACTTAGAGAAAGCACGGATAAAATAGCGAACTATCAAAATAACTACCCAAAGGCAAAGAACGAAATCGAAAAGCAATCGCTTTTAACTCAGTGGGAACGAGAGATTAACCAGATTAATTTGTTGAATTCTGATGGTCTAATGGGACGTATTGCTAAGACTGAACGCGATCGAATCAGGACAGACTTTCAGAAAATTACTGGGTTAAATCAAGCCACAAATCAATCTGGTAAACTTATGCAAGCTGCTGTTCCCTTTGCCCTATCTGCACAAAAGCTAACTGAGGGTAAGAGCCATACTGTTGCTGAATGGAAAGCGATCGTCCGACAATGGGAGTCAGCGATCGGGCAATTACAATCTATTCCAGTTGAAAACCCGGACTATGTGCAGTCTCGCAAGGTGCTTGCTAATTATCAACAACAAGTCGAACGCGCTAAAATCCGTTTGGATCAAGAAGACAATGCTGCCGCTTTACTTCAAAGAACTGAGTCTAAAATCAATACCCTTGTGCGGACTCATACGTCGCTCAACCGAGATCAAGCTAAATCAGAACTGATGGCGATCGAAGCCACTCTCAAGAAAATTCCCAGCGGTACAACCGCCTATGATCAAGCGCAAGACTGGCTCCGATCGTTGCGCAAACGACTTGAGTAAGAAATCAAATATCTATGCAGCAGTAAATGAAGAAAGTTGATTAGAATTCTCAATAAATCTATTTTCTCATCAGCGTATAGCCATTAAAATATGTGCCAAGATGCTATGCTTTGACACTTTAATCTAGATCGTGAGTGATCTAGATTAAAGTGCAATTATTCTTAAATCTCAGATTCAGCTTCCGATCGAAAGTTATTCCTCCTCCTCTCCAGATTCTTCTTCTTCAGATTCCTCCTCTTCCTCAGATTCCTCCTCTTCCTCAGATTCTTCGTCTTCTTCGTTTTCTTCGTCTTCCTCAGATTCGTCGTCTTCGTCGTCTTCGTCTTCGTCGTCTTCGTCGTCTTCGTCTTCGTCTTCGTCTTCGTCTTCTTCGTCTTCTTCGTCTTCTTCCTCTTCTTCTTCTTCTTCCTCTTCGTCGCCCTCATCCTCAGATTCGTC
>JAYUEW010000111.1:0-4915 GCA_043739045.1 Synechococcales cyanobacterium | reverse complement strand
CCAAGTTAAACGCAGACTGGCATCCAAAATTTGGCCCGTCTGTCGTACTTTCGATCGATTAAACCGACAAAATTGGCTTTGTTCTGCCATCAGTGACAAGGTGAACTGCTCCGGCTGGTTGCGCAGGGTCGCCAAAAAATCAAGTGTCATCTCAAACGCGATTTCCAAGGTCTCTACGCTGGAAAATCCTAAATTGTCCATTGGTTTAGAAGCATTGCTCGATCGAAGTTTCTTGTATATAGATTATCTGTATTTAGAGGGTGTTTGAAAAGTCAATCGTGGTGATAATCAACACCCGATCCCCCTAAATCCCCCTTAAAAAGGGGGACTATGAGCTGGATTCTGGTTCCCCCTTTTTTGTGGCGTAGCCTGCCCGGAGGGCGTAGGGGCTAGGGGGATCGGGTCTTTTGATACCAACCCAAGGACTTTTCAAACACCCTCTTAGATAATCTAGATATCTATATTTAGATTATCTGTACGGCGCGATTCAGGTAGAGTCTGAATTAAGAGTTCTGGAGAACGCACGATCGATTGAGGATCAGGAACTATAAACATTACGTATCACCTCCAAACACTTCTATATCGGCAAATACCGCCACCGGAGACGCATGTCCGACCGTGATCAGTTGATTAGGTTCGCCTTTCCCGCAGAATGGAGTGCCGTAGACATTCCACGAGGCCCGATCGCCAACGCCCACCAAATTCGCCCAAAACTCAGGCGTTGTGCCTCGGTAATTTGGATTTTTAACGACTGTCGTCAGCTTGCCATTCTCAATTAAGCGACCATATTCACAGCTAAATTGAAACTTATGACGTTGATCATCAATTGACCACGATCGGTTGGTTTCCATGTATACACCGCGCTCGATGCCAGAAATTAACTGGTCAAACGACTGATCTCCTGGTTCTAAGTTTAGGTTAGCCATGCGATCGATCGGTGGACGATTCCACGAACTTGCCCGCGCAGCGGCTACGCCCGGAACCTTTAATCGGGTCTGACTTTCCAAACTGCCTAATCCGCGTAATAACTTTCCATTTTTAATAATGTATTCACGCGTAGTGGGTACGCCCGTATCGTCAAAGGCGTAGCTGGCAAATTCATGGTGCAAGCTGGGGTCAAAGGTAATGTTCATCTGGGGCGATCCATAGTCCAATGTACCAAAATCTTCCGGTCTGACAAAACTTCCCCCCGCATAGTTTCGCTCATCCCCCAGAATCCGATCGAGTTCTAAGGGGTGGCCGACGCTTTCGTGAATTTGCATCAACATTTGGTCGGGCGCGAGGACTAAATGGGTGCGATCGGTTGGGCAATCTGGCGCATCCAGTAACTCTATTGCCTGTTCTCCAATCCGCGCGGCCCGTTCCCACAAATCATCTTGGACCAAGAATTCTAAACCACCTTGATAGGATCGAGCTAGCCAGCCATTGTCCGATCGGGTCTGAACGGCGGATCCCGCTTGGGCGGTGGCCTGATAGTTGGTCATGATGCGAGAGAAGGTCTGGTGAATCTGCGATCCGTTGCTACTCACAAACCAGCTTTCGATCTCTACTAGTGTCACTTCAGCGATCGTCCTGACAATCCGATCGCTCACCTTCAGCGCCCCGCCCACCCGATGCAAAATCTCGATTACTTCGGCAGAGCTTAAGGTGCTAAAAGGCATTTCTACGGGGGTTGTGTAGTCGCCGACCATGGCGGGACGACTGCTGAGTGCAGTGGGGTAAAGCGTCCAGACACTAGCCGCGATCGCTTGGTTGTAGGCCACTTGAGCAGCCTCAATGATGTGATGGGACTGCAAGGAATGGATGGCTCCGTAGCCAATTTGTCCATGCACTAACACTTCCACCATCACCCCTTGACTAAGGATGGTGCCGTGGTTGTCCAAAACCTGGTCTCTAAGGGTGCGCTGCTGACGAGTCTGACGAACCGCCCGCAACCCGACCCAATCGGCAGAAAACGGCAAGGTTTCTAATACAGTTAAAAGATCGGCAAACATATCTGAGTAGATGCAACGTGATGGTGTGCAGTAATTGGACACGCCAAGATTAAGTATCAATTGACGATCGTTAAATGGTTATAGCTCAATTAGATTCACATTCTGAAGTGTCTATTGATTGAATCGCGGGCTAATGAAAATTATATGTCCCCAAATTATTTAATATTCATCCCGATCGCCCAGTTGATTAAGCTTCAAAATGCCAGGTTGTGATTCCACCAGGTTGATCCACTAAAAGAATTCCTTGCTCCTTCAATTCGTTACGTACTTGGTCGGCTGTTTTAAAATCTTTTGTTGCTTTTGCTGCCGATCGTTTGGTGATCGCAGCTTCAATGACTTCAGGCGAAAGGCTGGCTGTGGTTGACTCGGCCTTTTCGCCTTGCAATCCTAGAATAGATGACAACACTACCAGCGTTTTCCAGGTCGTTAATAGCGTTTGGGCCTCGACATCGATTGTTCCTTGATGGATGAGTTGATTGGCTTCCCGGTTAATTCCTTTAGCTAGGTCAAACAGAACAGCCAAGGCGGATGCGGTATTGAAGTCATCATCCATGGCCAGTTGGAAGCTCTCGATCGCGGCAGAATCCAGTTGAGCAGAATCCAGTTGATCTAAGGGGCGATCGGCTAAATTTTCGCCTAAATCCCAACTTGAATCCAGCACCCAACCCAACTTAGTCGTCCCGACCGCACTAAATTGCATCGCATCTTGCAAGGTGTGCCAGCCATTGGTTGCCGCTGTCATGGCTTCTTCGGTAAAGTCTATTGGTTTACGATATTGGGCACCTAAAACAAAAAATCGCATGGACATGGGTTCAATATGGCCTTTGTCGAGGAGATCTCGAATGGTGGTGAAATTCCCCAAGGACTTAGACATTTTTACGCCGCCGACGTTGACCATGCCGTTATGCATCCAGTAGCTGGCGAGCTGTTTACCTGTGGCGGATTCGGATTGGGCGATTTCGTTCTCGTGATGGGGAAACGTCAAGTCGCCGCCACCGCAATGGATGTCAATAGAGTCACCGAGACGATCGCGCACCATGGCCGAGCATTCAATGTGCCATCCCGGACGACCATTGCCCCAAGCGGATTCCCAATAGGGTTCATCTGATTTCGCCGCTTTCCACAAGGCAAAGTCAAAGGGATCTCTTTTTTTCGATTCTTCCCCGTCTACCCGGCCACTTGCCCCAGCTTCCAAGTCCTCTAGTTTGCGGCCAGAAAGTTTGCCGTAATCCGATTTACTTCGTACGGAATAATAGACATCACCTTGGGATGCATAGGCTGAACCGTTTGATTCCAATTCGTGAATTAAGCGCTTTATTCCATCGATCGTATGGGTCGCTCGGGGATATTCATCCGCACGACGAATATTTAGCCGATCCATATCGTCAAAGTAGGCCGCAATATATTTTTCAGAAACCGCATCCATGGAGGAATTTTCCTCACGGGCACGTTTTAGAATTTTGTCATCAATGTCAGTGAAATTCTGCACATAACGCACGCCATATCCACGCCATTCTAGATAACGCCGCACAGTGTCCCAGGCGATGTACGATCGGGCATGACCCAAATGGCAATAGTCATAGACCGTCACGCCACAGCAATAAATTTTGACCTGATGCTCTTCAAGTGGAATGAAGACAGATTTTTGGCGGGTCAGAGTGTTGTATATCGTGAGTGGCATGGCGTGAGGCTCGTTAAGAATGGCGAAGAGGTGGAGGACGATTTTGTATCTAGGGCTTGTCTTTGGACTGTGTATCTAGAGTATCTAGACTGATGTGTCTAGCTGAGAGGTATTTACGATAAACTGATAAAGGAGCCTAATCGAAGCTCAAGATAAAAGTTTAGATTAGTCTACCGTTTTTCACGCCTCACCGAATTGTCGGAGCACCTCCATGACCCCCACCACTGCACCGTCCACCTCTTCCACGATGAATGTTCCAAAAACGGGGCTTCCGGTTACGATTATTACCGGATTTTTGGGCAGTGGGAAGACCACGCTTCTGAACCACATTTTGACCAATCAACAAGGCATTAAAACGGCTGTGTTGGTGAATGAGTTTGGAGAGATCGGTATTGATAATGAGCTGATTGTCAATACCAGCGACGACAATACTATGGTTGAGCTGAGCAATGGTTGTGTCTGTTGCACCATTAATGAAGATCTCGCTAATGCTGTTTATAAAATTATGGAGCGGCCCGACAAGGTTGACTACATGATTGTCGAGACGACGGGCCTCGCGGATCCGTTGCCCGTGGCATTGACGTTTTTGGGTTCTGAATTGCGGGATTTGACACGGCTCGATTCTATTGTCACGGTTGTTGATGCCGAGAATTTCAATATTAGTTTGTTCAATTCTGAAGTTGCTCAAAGTCAGATTGCTTATGGTGACATTATTTTATTGAACAAAACAGATTTGGTGGATGAAGCTGATCTAGATAAGTTAGAAGTCCAAATTCGCGATATCAAAGAAGGTGCCCGAATTCTACGGACTGAGCGCGGAAATGTGCCCCTGTCTTTGTTGCTGAGCGTGGGTTTGTTTGAGTCTGATAATTACTTCGAGCCTGAAAAGCCTAAGCACGGCCACGATTCCCATAGTCACGATTCTCACGAACACGATGCCCATAGTCATGATTCTCACAATCATGATGCCCATAGTCATGATTCTCACAGCCACGATGAGTCTGATCATAGTAGTTGCGATCACGACCACGGTAAATGTGAGCATGATCATTCGGAGCATGATCATTCAGGCCATGACCATTCAAGTCACGGGCATGATCATTCAGACCATTTGGCGATCGATGGTTTTACGTCTTTATCATTTCAGAGCGATCGGCCCTTCAGTATTCGTAAGTTCCAATTCTTTTTAGATAACCAAATTCCTGAAACGGTATTCCGGGCAAAAGGAATTCTTTGGTTC
>JAYUEW010000110.1:0-16762 GCA_043739045.1 Synechococcales cyanobacterium | reverse complement strand
CCTATTCCCCCTAGACTAGATCTGTGTTTTTGCGCAATCTTTAGATGTACCGAGGCTTTTATGAAGTTCCTGTGGATTCCCCCTACTTCTAAGCCAGCTTCATCACCAACTTTTGACACTAATCAGCCAGCATTTAATTTCTCCTCTTAAGTTAAATATTGGTTGACCACCAAAAACTTCTAAAAATAAAAATCTGCCAAATCTTTTACGATCGGACAGAAATCCAGGCTTGATGGGATTTAGGAAGCTTTTGGATATTGAATTAGAGCGAAGGTACGTCAGCAAAAAGCTGATCGATTTCAGTCAGTGTCATGTCGCCTGAAGCGGGATCTAATGAGATTCGCTCAAAGAATCCAAAAAGTGTATCTAGGGTGATGTCTCCATCTCCATTCGTCTCACTTTGAGGCAGTTGAGAGGGATTAAGTGGCTCATCTGATGAATCCATGGTTCCGTAAACGCGCTGAGGCTTAATCTTAGAAGGTGACATTGAGGCAGCAGGATCGACTTCCTCTGTATGAATTCGGGGAGACAAGGAACGATCGGGACTTGATTTTTCGTCGAACGCTTTAGGATCAGCTTTAAAATCAGCAAAGAATCTGTCGATCGACTCATGAGACTCTCCCATCGGAGGCGGATCAACCGTCTGGCGACTCGGAGATACTGCTATGTCGCTATCTGTGCGGACATCTGTGTGGCTATTGATTTGGTCAATAGCATTCAACTGATGAACAGTCTTGGACGATAGGTCTGTGGGCGAATCTTGATGCTGATCAGCACTGGAGACCGCACCTAGCTCATTTAATGATGGTGAATCGGTGAGGGAAGATTTCGATCGATCGTCAGTGGTGGCAGCCATCATTTCGCGTCCGACTTGCTGCGCTAAACGATTAACTAGAGTCGAGAATAGGACTTCGCCTTGATAACCTAGATGATGCATCCGATCGAGTCCGGTATGCAGGGTTTTCTGGTAAACCTCAACATTTTTTTGCATCGACCCAAAGGCTAATTGCAAACTACTATCCATGCTAGTCAGCAGAAAGTCCGTGCGATCACGGATGGCTTGAAGTCGGGCCAATTCGGTCTCGTCAATAGCAGACAATCGAATAGCCGGATAGGGCTGAACAGGCAAAGTTGTGACCAAGGTCTGACGGTAGGTATTGCACTCAGATTGAAGCTGAGCCTTTTGAAGCATGAGAGCTTGGATTTCCTCTTGAAGTGCAGCACGATGATTTCCCAAAACCTCGATATCCGATCGCAAAGGCTGCATAACATCTTGTCGAAGCTGTTGCAGTTCTGTGGCTATCTGGGCTGACTGTGGTGATGGCGGCGCAGCGAGCAGGTTAACCGACTGGGGACGCTGTTGCATCACTAAGGAGTTGCGGCATCGTTCAAGAAGCTGACGATAAATTTCACAACGGCTAAAAATTGTCCAAAATTGGCGACTTCGGGTCTGACGTAAAACCCGATCGATTTCGCTGATCATGGATTGAATATGATCGGTTTGGTAACTCACGAGGCTGTCCTGAAGTATCGGGGGATCTGATGCAACATGATTATCGTGCCCTTATGTCGATTCAAAATCGAGATATAAAAAATTATTTTATTGCAAACAATTAATTTGCAGTATAACCAACAATACCTGTGTGTACTTGATGTGAGATGCTTTCGTCATGATCTCTTACATAATTATCTTGAACTAAAGCGGACATCGGGAGCTATGTAATTTCAGTTGACTATTGGTGGTCTGAATGGACGAGTTTTATTCACGGGATGAACAAGCAGAACTAGCGATTCGAGTAGCTCCTTTCTTTGAAGGGCTACCTATTGAAGCGGTCGATATGGCGATCTCGCATGTTGTCATGCGGAGTCATTCGGCGAACCAGGTAATTCTGCTGGAAAATGACTGGGGAAACTCGGTGTATTTTATTTTGAATGGCTGGGTGAAGATTCGGACTTACAACATTGATGGTAAAGAGGTGACGCTCAATATCGTGGGTAAGGGCGAATTGTTTGGCGAGATGGCGGCCCTAGATGAAGCGCCGCGATCGACGGATGTGATTACCTTGACCCCGACCCTGATTTGCAGTATCCCGTCGCAAGATTTCGTTCAGTTCCTAGTTACGGAACCCCAAGCAGGCATTCGGCTGGCGAAGCAAATGGCGCGAAGACTACGGCAAGTGAACCGAAGATTGCGACTGCGCGAGTCGGACAGTCTGGCTCGGGTGGCGGATGTGATTTTATTTTTGGCTGATGGGCAAGGGGTTAAGGTCGAAGGTGGCATTGAGGTTCCTAATTTACCCCATCGGGAGTTGAGTAGCTTGAGCGGGTTGGCACGGGAAACCGTGACGAGGGTATTGAGTAAGTTAGAAAGAAAAAATTTGATTGTTCGCGATCGGGATTTAATTCGGATTCCTGATTTACATGCATTGGAAAAAATGATGTTGTAATACTAAGAACCAAATACTAAGAACTAAATACTAAGAACTAAGTAACACCCAAGAACTAATGATTTTTATTGCTGGATTTTTAGCTTTTTATTTAGCCTGGAATTTAGGCGCAAATGATGTCGCTAATTCCATGGCAACTTCCGTTGGGTCTAAGGCTGTGAGCTTAGGCCAAGCATTAACCATTGCCGCGATTTTAGAATTTTCTGGGGCCGTATTGTTTGGCCAAACGGTATCTCAAAAACTTGCAACAGGCGTGATTGATGTAAATCGGTTTTCGGGCCAGAACGATCGGTTTGTATTGGGAATGTTGGCCGTGTTGTTGGCCTCGGGATTATGGATGAATCTTGCGACTTGGTTTGGTTTACCGGCATCGTCATCCCATGCGGTAGTGGGGGCAATCGCTGGATTTGGGCTGGTGAGTTTAGGGGTTGAGGCGGTGCAGTGGTCGAGTTTGGGCTTGATTTCATTAGCATGGATTTTGACCCCATTACTAAGTGGTACGATCGCCGCGTTCTTATATTTTTTAGTTCTTAAATTACCGAATACAATTCCTTTCAGTCAGTTACAAGTTTTGAGTGCTTGCGGGGTGGCATTTGCCCATGGATCAAATGATGTTGGGAATGCGATCGCGCCCTTTGCAGCTATTTTCTCGGTGATTCAAACAGGTGAAATTCCGATTAGTAGCTTGCCGATTCCGCTGTGGATGCTAGCGATCGGTGGATTGGGCATCGTGGGCGGATTAGCGGTGTGGGGAAAAAAAGTGATTGTGACGGTAGGCGAAGGACTCATTGCGCTAGAACCAAAAGGAGGATTTTGTGCTGAGTTGTCCACGGCCATTGCGGTTTTGTCGGCCACATTTGGGGGATTACCAGTCTCCACCTCTCATGCGTTAGTCGGGGCTGTGGTTGGGATTGGGCTAGTGCAGGGCGAGGTTAAATGGGAAAAGGTAAGGGCAATTGGTCTCACTTGGATCATGACAATTCCCATGACGATCGGGCTTTCGGCGGGGTTGAGTTGGATCATCTTGCACTGGGCGCGATAGCATAGAGACGATCAAAAAGTCGTTATCGGTGCCGGAGATCCTTGATTTATGCATCTTGTCGCAGGAACACCCTTAAAAAATGGTCAGTATATTCTGAACCATATCCTCGATCAACAGGGCATTGGCTGGACCTATCGCGCTACCCAAACGGATCGCAACCAAACCGTACTAATTAAGACGCTGAACCCGACACTACGATCGCATCCGCAGTTTGGTCAGGTTTGTCAAGATTTTATAGCGCGTTCCCGTGACTTAAGTCATTTGCGGCATCCGTCATTGGTGAAAGTATTCGATATTTTTCAAGACCAAGACTTGCCCTTCGTGGTGATGGAATATCTGCAAGGGATATCCTTAAATGACTGGATGAACGATCGGCCTCGCAGTGAGACTGAAGTGATTCAATTCCTCAGACAAATGACTCAAGTTCTAAACTATCTACAGCAGCACAATTACTCCCATGGCAATCTGAAACCTCACAATATTATCTTTCGCAATGACTCTGAATCCAAGTCTGAATCCCAACCCATGCCTTCGACGCTGGTGTTAGTCGGGTTTGCGCCTAGCTTTGTGCTGTCTGAGATGATCACCAAATGCAATCCATACAGCGCTCCTGAACTCCGAACTGGAATGGCAAGCAGCAAGTCCGATCTCTATAGCCTGTCGGGGCTTTTGTACTATTGTCTGACGCAGCATCCGCCGTTGGGAGAAGAATCAAAATCCGATCGGTTCCCACTGTTATCGCTGCTAAAACCAGGTGCCCAACGATTGTTACGATCGGCAACTCACCTCAACCCAAACGATCGGCCCACAAGCGCGGATCTATGGCTCGCCCAACTGAGCAAATCTCAGCCTGCTGTGCCCAAGGTTTCTCCAGTAACCCGAATTCAACCGATGATCGTACCCTCATCACCAAAATCAGTCCAAGACCTATACCAAGACAAAGAATCAAGAGAAGTATCAACAGCCCCGACCTATTTACAAGATCCAGATTCAACGCCATTACTACGATCGCGGTCAGACCTAGCTTCCAGTACCCAAATCCAACAGGCTCAAACCTCGATTCAATCCCCAATTCAGAACACGGCAATCCAAACAAATCAGGACTCACCCCGAAGCATTCCCCTCGATCGGGCCGAAACCGTTCGTCCTGGAGTCACGCTTCCTGAAAATCTGCCGCGTTACCGAACAACGCCCTTAGCAGTACCCCATCCATCGAATTTAGATCAGGATTGGGCAGGGTCAATACCATCAAGTCGGGTCGCCCTGAAACGATTGCCAGGGTCAGAAAAATCCTACGATCGAGCTAAATATATCAATCCGGGCGGTTCACTATTTTTGCCTAAATTACGGACGATTCAAATCATTGGGGCAATCGGAGCGATGTTGGGGTTAATCTTTGGCCTAGTCCTAAGGTTTCAAGCCTCCCAACGACCCGGCGCAAGTTTCTTTCACACGGGGCAATCCTTTCCTCCACGGGAATGGAAGGGTACGACTTCGCCAAATGAAATCAACAGCAATGTTTTTATAGAACCTAATGCATCGCTGTCTTCTGAATCGGCCGCACCTCAGACGGCACCGGATTCACTTACTGCCGAGCCTACCGTCCAACCTGTCGCAAAATTCCCAAGTCGTATCGAACTCTTCAGCAAAGACAATGCGATCGTTCCTGCCAATAAACGCCTAGAATCACCGTCTAGAGACGCTAAGCCTAAACCCTGAGAATCACCCTCATGTCCCGAAATCTCGAATACTGGTTTGTAAAATGTTACACAAGTTATACTTATTAAAGATCTATCCAACACCCGACTCGCCAACGCAGCTATGACACCTTCCTGGAACAAAACATTGATTTTCGGACGCGTTGCTGCTGAAATCTTGACCGAAAAAGCCAACCGAGCCGCTACAGAACTACTGAGTGAACTGGGTAAGCTAGATGCGGAGCGCCGTGAGGCAATGCGGGAGTTCATTGATGAAGTGAATATCCGGGCCACTACGGTTCAAGATAATACTGCCCAGTCCAACGCCGTTCAGAGCAGCAATAGTCCAAGCGAATCTGACCTCCAAGCCACGATCGATGACCTTCGGGCCGAAATCGCCGCCACCCGCAACGAACTTCAGCGTTATCGCAATGCCCAGCCTTAGTTTTTTGATTCCTCCACGTTTTTCTGATGCCCCCATGGTCCATTCCACATCCGATGATCGGTCCTATCGCTGGAACCGAGAAAATTATTCAAAGCAACGACGGTTCGTGGACATCTGGTCATTTGTACTGCGATTGTCATTTGAACGGTGGCGCTTTACAAAAGCCTGGAGCTACCCCAGTGGCATTACTGATGAGGCTAAGGCTAGCCGTCTTCGCAAAATTGCAGTAGATGTCCGGGAAACTCTACTAGAATTGGGTCCGACCTTTATTAAAGTCGGCCAGTTGTTTTCGACCCGAGCTGATTTGTTCCCCTCAGAATTCGTCGATGAACTATCGAAACTTCAGGATCAAGTTCCGGCCTTCAGTTATGAGCAAGTGGTCTCTATAGTTGAAGCGGATTTAGGCAAACCTATCAACGTTTTATATTGCCATTTCGACCCCATACCGTTGGCCGCTGCAAGTTTGGGGCAAGTTCACCGCGCTCAGTTATTAACGGGCGAAGAAGTGGTGGTGAAGGTTCAGCGTCCGGGATTGAAGAAGCTATTTACGATCGATCTAGAAATTCTGAAGGGCATCACCCGCTATTTTCAAAATCATCCCAACTGGGGTCAAGGCCGCGACTGGATGGGCATTTATGATGAATGCTGCAAAATCCTGTGGGAAGAGATTGATTATCTGAATGAAGTCCGTAACGCGGATCTGTTTCGTCGTAATTTTCGGGATGAATCTTGGGTTAAAGTGCCTCGGATCTATTGGCGCTATGCGTCCCCTCGGACCTTAACGCTGGAATATCTTCCCGGCATTAAAATCAGCCATTATGAGGCGATCGAAGCGGCGGGGCTGGATCGTAAAAACATCGCTAAACTCAGTGCTCAAGCCTATCTTCAACAGATTTTAGAGGGTGGGTTTTTCCATGCCGATCCCCATCCCGGCAACTTGGCCGTTAGTTCTGAAGGCGGGCTGATTTTTTATGACTTCGGGATGATGGGTCAGGTGAAGAGCTTAACCCGTGAAAAGTTGATGGGAACGTTCTTTGGCATTGCTCAAAAAGATGCCGATCGGGTGATTGAGTCCCTAGTTGACTTGGGCGCATTGGTCCCAACCTCAGATCTAGGGGCAGTGCGGCGATCGGTGCAGTTCATGCTCGATAACTTCATGGACAAACCCTTTGAATCGCAGTCGATCGGAACCATTAGTGACGATTTGTACGAAATTGCCTATGGTCAACCGTTTCGGTTCCCGGCTACGTTTACCTTCGTTATGCGCGCATTTTCGACCCTGGAAGGGGTTGGGCGCGGACTAGATCCAGACTTTAACTTTATGGAGGTCGCAAAGCCTTTTGCGATGAAGCTCATGTCAAATGAAAGTCCATCCGGAAATTCGAGCAGTCTATTCGATGAACTTAGTCGTCAAGCCATGCAGGTTAGTAATTCGGCCTTTGGGTTGCCCCGTCGGGTTGAAGATACGCTAGATAAACTTGAACGAGGAGATATAAAAGTTCGGGTCCAGTCCAGTGAAACCGATCGGTTACTCCGTAAGCTCAGTGGCGTTAATCTCGGTATCAATTACACGTTGCTAGTCTGTACATTTACCCTCTCTGCGACTATTTTGCTGGTTAATCAGTTGTATTGGGTTGCGATCGTTGTTTCACTGCTAGCGGTTTCTTCGGCTATTATTCTATTTCGTCAACTGATTAAGGTCGATCGGCTCGATCGCTTGCCGTAAGCTTGCCAGAATTTCAAGCTTCTACGCTTTTTTGACTACTACAGATTCGCGCTTCCTTAATGAAACATTTCTACGCTGGCATAACTGACCCCGGCTTGGTTCGATCGGCTAACCAAGATGCCTACTACATCGACCCTATTGGCCGATTTTTTATGGTGGCAGATGGAATGGGAGGACATGCAGGTGGACAGGAAGCTAGTCGGTTGGCAATAGAGACAATGTATGGGCATTTTGAGCGATTCTGGGAGACGGAGGATAGTTCCCATGATTTGCTAGAGCAGTCTTTTCTCAAGGCAAATCAGGCGATTGTTCAAGATCAAAAAGCACATCCAGAGCGCCAAGATATGGGAACAACGGCGGTTGCAATGTTATTGCGTCAAGATCAAGTTTGGTGCGCCCATGTTGGGGATTCACGATTATATCGTTTACGAGGCGCTAAGCTCGATCGGTTGACCCAAGATCACACTTGGATTGCACGGGCGGTTGAAGCGGGGGCATTGACTCCAGATCAAGCTCGTGTTCATCCAATGCGACATGTGTTAGCCCAATGTTTAGGGCGTGAGGAAGGGTGTGAAATTGAAATTCAGCACGTTGCAGGACGGGGCGGCGACAGATTTATGTTGTGCAGTGATGGGCTGACTGAAGAATTAACGGATCTCCTGATTGCAAACCATCTTAAATCCATTCGATCTTGTGATATGGCTGCATCGTCATTAGTGAATTCTGCCAAAGAACATGGTGGACGAGATAATATTACTGTCATCATCGTAGCGATTGATCCAAATGCGGTATTGAGTTAGAACCGAGCTAACTTATTACCTTTATTGAAACCCTTTTCCTTTATCTAAACGACTCCTTACGTTTTCTATTGACTCAAGTTGTTCGGTGGTAGTTTTTGCTCAGTTTTATAGGCATTAAAAAGCCCGGAAGACTTTTACGTTTCCGGGCTTTTAGTTATTTTTTGGGGTGATATTATTTTCTAGTCATGCAGAAAAATTATCAAATTTGAAGCTTAAGCAATTCCGGCCATCTTCACGTCATTGGTCGCCAATAACTCTTGAAGCTCTTCCGAATCGACGGTCTCACGTTCAACCAGCATTTCTGCCAATTTATCTAAAACGAGACGGTTTTCAACAAGAGTCTGCTTACAACGGCGATAGGCTTGATCCACCAAATTGCGAACCTCATCGTCAACAGTCGATGCTGTTTTTTCAGAAAAGTCACGATCGGCCATGATGTCACGCCCTAGGAACATGTTGCCCTGGGAACGCCCCAATGCGACGGGTCCGAGACGATCGCTCATCCCAAAACGTGTGACCATTTGGCGTGCTACGTTAGCCACCTGTTGCAGGTCATTGGATGCGCCTGTTGTAACTTCGTCTTCGCCGTAGATCAGTTCTTCCGCAACCCGACCGCCTAAAGCAACAGCCATTTGGTTCTGTAAGTAGGAACGAGAATACAACCCAGAATCCATCCGGTCTTCGTTAGGCGTGAACCAAGTCAATCCACCAGCGTTACCCCGTGGAATGATGCTGACTTTTTGTACAGGGTCATAATCAGGCATCAATGCACCGACGATCGCGTGGCCAGCTTCATGATAAGCCACCAATTCTTTGCGACGTTCGCCCATGACCCGATCTTTTTTCTCTGGACCAGCAAGGATACGATCGATCGCATCGTTCACTTCATCCATAGAAATTTCGGTCAAGCTGCGACGAGCCGCCAAAATTGCAGATTCGTTGAGCAAGTTAGAAAGATCCGCGCCAGTGAACCCAGGAGTCCGACGGGCGATCCGATCGAGATCAACATCCTTACCAATGGTTTTGCCACGAGCATGAACATTGAGAATTTGTAGGCGGCCCGCATAGTCAGGACGATCGACGGTAACTTGGCGATCGAAACGACCGGGACGAAGCAGCGCCGAATCCAAGACATCAGGACGGTTAGTCGCTGCGATGATGATGATGCCTGTGTTGCCCTCGAAACCATCCATCTCGGTGAGGAGTTGGTTTAGGGTTTGTTCACGCTCATCATTTCCGCCGCCCATTCCGGCTCCACGTTGACGACCGACTGCATCAATTTCATCAATAAAGATGATGCAAGGGGCGCTGGCTTTGGCCTGTTCAAACAAATCACGGACGCGGGACGCACCCACACCGACGAACATTTCAACAAACTCAGACCCTGAGATGCTGAAGAAGGGTACGCCTGCTTCTCCGGCTACAGCCTTTGCTAGCAGTGTTTTACCTGTTCCTGGAGGACCAACAAGAAGACAACCCTTGGGAATTTTCGCACCGATGGAGGTGAATCGGTCGGCATTTTTCAAGAAGTCAACAATTTCCGCCAATTCCAGTTTGGCCTGATCAATTCCAGCGACATCGCCAAAGGTGACTTGGGTTTGGGGTTCCATCTGAACACGAGCTTTGGATTTACCAAAGTTCATCGCTTGGTTGCCGGGACCATTTTGGGCACGACGTAACAAGAAGAAGAGTCCCACTAGTAATAGAACTGGGAAAAACAAGCTGCTCGCCAGTTTCATCAGTTGACCTTCTTCGGCCTGTGAGTAAACGGAAACGTCAACCTTTTTCTCTTCTAAGGTCTTTAGCAATCCGAGATCGCCGGGGACGAGATTGATTTGAACCTTGTCGCCATTTTCCTTTTGAACGATCGCACGAGTCCGATCGTTGGTGATAGCCACCTTCTGGACATGGCCAACCCGAACCTCTTCGAGAAACTGACTATACTTCCAAGTTTCTTTAGCTGGGGGCTGACGATCAAAGAACGCTGTTCCGACCGCAATGACTACGATCGCCAGCAGTGCGTACAACCCTGCATTTCTCCACCGTTTATTCACTGAGCGTTTCTCCTTGTTCCGTGGTGATGGGATGATCCCAAGCTTTTTCTGTGTTAACTAATCTTAACGTATCTCTCAGACACTTGGAAATTTTGATTAACAGCAATTCCAAATTTAAAGTTTCAGAATCTGATGGACTGAATATTAAAAAACGATCGCGATCGGCCCTCGAATTGAATAGGCAGGACGATCGAGTTGAACCCAAGCTCAATCAAGATTGATGTTCGATAGAGTTTGGTGGCTTACTAATCAAGTTTGGCGAGGGTTTCAGAAGGTAATCTTGGGGTTGTTTTGGGTGGACGATCGTTCAGCTCATCAGTTTAACTCGCGATATCAAGCGGGCTAATGACACCACGACCGCCGCGATCGAGTTCTTGTTGTAGGACGTGGCGATACAGTGGATTGCGTTAAGGGCTTAATTTTGGGTTGAGGCGGCGACGTGTTGGTCGATCGCAAGATGGGTCAGAAAAGCTTCAATTTCAGGGGTTCCCATTTCGTTGGGATGACGTTTGTTGTGAAATAGAATGTATCGACGGATCCACTGAACGTAGGTTTCTTCTGTGCGATAAGAGTAGTGTTTGAAGCGAATGGCGTCGCGAACTTGGTCTAGCAGCTTTTTGGGCGGATTCTGCGCTTGATCTAGAACCTTTTTCTTTGGTGGATTTTGCGTGGTGGGATAGGCTGACAAATTCGGTTTTTCTTCATATAATGAAAGGATAGGTGGAAAAATTCTTCTTTTGCCTTAGGGGATATGCTGAAATTTTCTGCCTATCACCCCTGATTTAGGTAGATATGTGGAAATTTTCCACCTACTAATTGTTAGCTGTCTCATTTACTGATTTAGATATGGCTGAGACACTTGGTATTTTTCAAGCGAATGGTGTAGACGAAGTTTATTGTGCCATCAAGGATGAAATAAATCCTCGTTGTCAGGAAGCTAAAGTATTTGTTAGTCAACTTTGGCAAGCAGCGCATAGTTACCTTGATCCAGATTTGCCTGTTAAACTTCCGAATCAGTTTCACCAACATTTTTGGGAGATTTATTTAGCTGCCTCGCTGCTGGAGATAGGACTAATCCTTGAAAGCAGTAGTAGTTCGGATGGTCCAGATATCTGTATCAAGCCTAATGGTCTACCCGTATGGGTTGAGGCTGTCACAGCATTAGCAGGACAGGGGGTTGATGCTGTCCAGAAAGCTGAATTTGGTGATGATCAAATCAAACTACGCTTGCTCAATGCATTTAACAAGAAAAGCGAGAAATACGATGTATATAAGAAGAAAAGCTGGATTGGTTCAAAAGACCCCTATATTATTGCCATTAATGCTGCTCTAGTTCCTTCAGCAGATCTTGAGCGAGAAATCCCAAGAATCGTAAGATCTCTCTTACCATTTGGACATTCAGTTTTGCACGTGGATAAGGAGACTCTCAATGTAGTTGACACTAGCCATGAGTATCAAGGAAAGGTAGTCAAGGCATCTGGAAAAGGTCCGGAAACCACATGTTTTCTGAATCCGAAATTTTCAGGGATAAGTGCTGTTATTTATTCGTGTGCAGATGCTTTTAACTATCCAACTGAAATTAGTAAATCGCTTTTACTATTTCATAATCCCTTGGCTGAGAATCCTATACCCTTGGGGTTCCTGAAGAAAGGGCATGAATATTGGATTGAGGAGCATCAGTATCTCAGGAATAAAAATTGGAATCAAGGAGAACTGTCTGTGTGATGCCCGACAGCTAACACTGCGTGGCAGCGGACGGACGAAAGTCATCTGTGGAGAGTTCAAGGCTATTTGCCGCCGCTGCACTTTGCCGTTATCAAGCTTGCCTATCAAAAATGCTGTATGGACTGCATTAACTTAGTGAGCTTAATTTGTTAGCCTTAATTTGCTGGCGTTGTCTGACTCTCTCTCGATTTCGTTGCTGCTGGGTCGCCGTTAAAAGATCATGGCAACTCGGACAAGATAGCCCTGGTTGATAAAGAGGCGATCGCATTTCGTCGGGTGAAACGGGATAACCACAAGCTACACAAATCGCATGGGTTCCCGGATGAATGCCGTGAGTCACGGAAACCCGCTGGTCAAAGACAAAACATTCGCCTTTCCAAAGACTCTCTTCTGGGTCAATTTCTTCAAGATATTTTAAAATGCCGCCTTCGAGATGATAAACCGTCTCAAACCCAACGGACAGCATATAGGCCGAGGCTTTTTCGCACCGAATTCCCCCCGTACAAAACATTGCAACTTTTGGGTGCTGCGTGGGATTCAAATTGGTTTCGACATAACTGGGAAACTCACGAAAGGAATCAAGGTTCGGGTCAACTGCACCCGCAAACGTTCCGGTAGAGACTTCAAAGGCTTTTCGCGTATCAATTACCACCACCTCTGGATCTTGAATCAGCGCATTCCAATCTTGGGGTTTAACGTAGGTTCCGGCCCGTTCGCTGGGATTAATATCAGGTCTACCCAACGTAACGATTTCGGGCTTCACTTTCACCTTTAACCGATCGAAAGGGGCACGATCGCTTTCTGATTCTTTGGTGGTGAGATCGCACAGGCGAGGATCTTGACGAAGAAATTCAATGAATGCTGAGAGATGCTCACGATCGCTACAAACCGTTCCATTAATGCCTTCTTGAGCCAATAAAATACTGCCATACACATTATTTTGCTGACAGTGCTCAAAGATCTGCGATCGCAGCGTTTCACAATCGGGCAGAGCAACAAATTTATAGAATGTGGCAACGGCGTAAGACATAGGAATTAAAACATCGATCGAATGGTGGCATGGAATAGTGCTAATTCAATATATCCTCAAGTAGGCACCTCCACTGTCTTATTTGTTGGTCTTAGTGTTGGTCCTATTGTTAGTTTGCAGGAATGTTTTTAGTGATGACGACTTGGGACCAAGATGCCTTAATTTCACCGCCCATCCGTCCGATGGGTGGACCTTCAGAGCATCCAACCGTAAATCAAACCGCAAATCGAAGAGTCCGACTCGGAATTATGGCATCCGGTAGTGGTAGCAACTTTGAAGCGATCGCTCAAGCCATCCATTCTGGTCAATTGAACGCCGAAATTTCAGTTCTAATCTACAACAATCCCACCGCCACCGTCCTTGAGCGCGCAACACGTTTAGGCATTCCGGCCATCTGTCTAGACCATCGACAGTTTGCAACGCGGGAACTCTTGGATCAAGCGATCGTTGGAGTACTGGCGAGCCATAAAGCGAACTGGGTGGTGATGGCGGGTTGGATGCGGATTGTTACCCCGGTTTTGATCAACGCCTTTCCAAATCGAGTTTTGAACATCCACCCCAGTTTGTTGCCGAGTTTTAAGGGTGGCAGGGCGATCGAACAAGCCTTTCAGTCTGGCGTAAAAATAACGGGCTGCACGGTTCACCATGTGGTGACGGAAGTTGATAGCGGCGACATTGTAATGCAGGCAGCAGTTCCGGTTTTAGACAGCGACACCTTAGAAACCCTGCAAGCCCGACTTCAAACCCAAGAACATAAAATTTACCCGGCGGCAATTGCGATCGCAGTCGGGCAAGAAATCAGTCAGAACTAGGACATGTTAGGTGAGTTAATCCCTACTGGTAGAATCTTAATTCTTGAGTATCTTCCTTAAGGTAGATGTTTCTCTCTAGATTTTGAGAGACCATATAGGCAGATTGAGAAGCTAATTGTCTAGCATAAGAGCAGTCCAAACCGGGTATGGGCTGCTTTTTTATTGAAAAGTTTCTCTCATACACAAAAATATACGGACACTTGCATCTGTGTTCCGGACAGTTTTTCACAATTTTCCGATCGGACTCTGGACCGAGTTGTGAAAAACTGTTGTCACCACCCAAAAATCTGGACCTTAGAACAGCTGCGGCGTTGGAGAGGTCTTGGGCATCGGGGATAGTTGCGGCGTTGATTGGATGGTTGCCGGAACCGGAGTAATTTGGACGGAATTACCCTGTGGACCGGGAACGTAAGGACTTATCAAGTCGCTTAACGGTCTCAAAATCACATCTTTGCTGTAGTCGGTCGCATCTAGACAAGTCACCAGCCCCTCAGAGATCTTGCGGTCTAGGGGCGCATTGCGGAAACCCACCACGCATCGGCCAAAGCGCTCTGGCAATAAACTACGACGGCACGCATCCAAGACATCCATCATCGGAGCTTGCGATTGGTCAGAGTTACGAATATCACTCACACAGGTGGCTAACTCCAGAGGTCGGCGAACTTGACGACAAGCATCGAGTGCCGACATCGCTGTAATGGGGTTGACCGTTGGCCCGGTAATTCGTGCCACACAGGTTCCGACTGTCTCAGGATGCAACGCTTCAGCACAGCCCTGGCCAATGGAAACTGGATCTAGCTTGGCATTGCTTAAATCTCTTGTGCAGGCGTTGTAGGGATTTGCCTGAGCTGGAGACGGGATGCCTGGAACCGCGATCACACACGCCAACCCAACCCAAGTCATTCTACTTTTGAATTTCGAGCTTTTAAATTTCAACATAGACACCACCACCACTCTCAAATTCTAGTTACAACGGCTTCAGACAATGTTCTAACCTTTACACATATTTTGCACATATTCAGTCAAAATTCAGTCAACATAGGACTAAATATGTCAATAGGATTAATCCACATCCGTATAAACCCGTGCAATGGACTACAGTTAATTGAAGGATAGTATATGCCCCTTCAAACGCTGTAACCCTCTAGCGCTGGCCACATTATTTTATCCACTTAAAAAACAGCAAGAGAAGGAATCCCATGCATCTGAGTGAACTGACCCACCCCAATCAGTTACACGGACTGTCGATCCGAGAACTTCAGGAAATCGCCCGACAAATTCGTGATAAACATCTTCAGACCGTCTCAGCAACGGGTGGTCATCTTGGACCAGGACTCGGCGTTGTAGAACTTACCCTGGCGCTCTATCAGACCTTGGATCTTGATCGGGATAAAGTCGTCTGGGACGTTGGACATCAAGCCTATCCCCACAAACTCATCACCGGGCGATATCACCAATTCAGCACCATTCGTCAGAAAGATGGACTGTCGGGCTATCTCAATTTAGGAGAAAGCAAGTTTGACCATTTCGGCGCAGGTCACGCATCCACCAGCATTTCAGCCGCCTTGGGCATGGCGCTCGCACGGGAAGCCAAGGGCGAAAATTACAAATGTGTTGCGGTGATTGGCGACGGGTCTCTAACGGGTGGTATGGCGCTTGAGGCGATTAATCATGCGGGACACCTGAAGACTAATTTGTTGGTGGTGCTGAATGACAATGAAATGTCTATTTCTCCCAATGTCGGCGCAATTCCCCGATATTTGAACAAAATTCGCCTCAGCCCGCCGATGCAGTTTCTAACCGAGAACATCGAAGGTCAGGTAAAAAATCTGCCCTTTTCCCCAGAATTGAGTCGCGTCAAAGAAGGCATGAAGCGATTGGCCGTGCCGAAGGTGGGTGCTGTATTTGAAGAACTCGGTTTCACCTATATGGGACCTGTGGACGGACACAACTTGGAGGACTTGATTACAACCTTCAAAGAGGCCCACAAAATCAATGGTCCTGTCATTGTTCATGTGGCTACGACTAAGGGTAAAGGCTACGAAATCGCAGAAAAAGATCAAGTCGGCTACCATGCCCAAAACCCCTTTAACTTAGCGACCGGCAAAGCGGCCCCATCGTCTAAGCCCAAGCCGCCCAGCTATTCTAAGGTTTTTGGGGAAACGCTTTCAAAACTCGCGGAAGACGATCGGCGCATCATCGGCATCACAGCGGCTATGGCGACCGGGACTGGGCTGGATATTTTCCAAAAACGGGTTCCTGACCAATACATTGATGTGGGCATTGCGGAACAACATGCGGTGACGCTGGCGGCTGGATTGGCGACGCAGGGGATGATTCCTGTGGCAACAATTTATTCGACGTTTCTACAACGGGCGTTTGACCAAATTATTCACGATGTTTGCATTCAGAACTTGCATGTGTTTTTCTGTCTCGATCGGGCTGGAATTGTCGGCTCAGATGGACCCACCCATCAAGGGATGTATGACATCGCCTATCTCCGCCTGATTCCAAACATGACGCTGATGGCTCCGAAAGATGAAGCGGAACTGCAACGGATGATGGTAACGGGGATTCAACACAATGGCCCGATCGCAATGCGTTATCCTCGTGGAAATGGGAATGGCGCGCCCTTGATGGAAGAAGGTTGGGAGGCGTTGGAGATTGGCAAAGGTGAACTGTTGCGTCAGGGCGATGATGTGCTGATTTGTGCCTATGGGTCAATGGTTTACCCGGCGATGCAAACTGCCGAAATTCTGGGTGAACATGGAATTGAAGCGACGGTCATTAATGCCCGTTTTGTAAAACCACTGGATAAGCTTCTCATTCATCCCTTGGCTCAAAAAATCGGTCGAGTGGTGACGATGGAAGAGGGCTGCATTATGGGTGGGTTTGGGAGTGCGATCGTAGAGTCTCTTCTGGAGGCGGAAATTTGTATTCCCGTAACTCGAATTGGCATTGAGGATATTTTGGTGGAACATGCC
>JAYUEW010000109.1:0-28745 GCA_043739045.1 Synechococcales cyanobacterium | reverse complement strand
TTGTCACTGATGGCAGAACAAAGCCAATTTTGTCGGTTTAATCGATCGAAAGTACGACAGACGGGCCAAATTTTGGATGCCAGTCTGCGTTTAACTTGGATTGCGAATGGACGGAGTAGTTACCGAGAATTTCCGTTATCGGGTGACTGGAAGTACGATCGTGCTTTGATTGAAACCTGTGTCGTAGATCTGCGCCACGAAATCCCCCAACTTCCCGAAAATCCTTATCTGGTCGAACCCAGCGGCAATAGCACCAGTCATTCAATTTATAATGGCCAGCTTTTAGAGCCTCATCAGGTAATGTATGAGGTTTTATCCAGCGTCACGGATTTAGATTTTGTCGGAATTTACGGTGCAGGTTGGTCGGTGCGGGCCTACGGAGATTCCGTTGGGCAACATCATTGGTTTATGAATGAGGCATTTTCATTAGATTATTCGCTGTTTAATACAGCAGGTCAGGCGGTGAAGGGAATCTATGCTGGACCCATCTGGAATCCCGATACCTATCGTCTTAATTTAAATCAATCCCGTCTGCAACTCCGTCGTCAAAGCCGTCCGTCTAAAAGACTCGATCGGGGCAAATATCGCACCTATTTAGCCCCGGCAGCAGTCGCCGAACTTATTCCCATGATGTCTTGGGGAGGAGTTAGTGAGGCGGATTTACGGCAAGGGGGTTCTTGGCTCTTGGCAATGCGCCAAGGCGATCGGCAGCTTTCCAAAAAATTAAACTTAATTGAAAACTTTGGCCGAGGCACCGTTCCTAGATTTAATGAATTGGGCGAGGTTGCACCCGAACAATTGATAATTTTGAATCAAGGGCAGCTTGAAAATACTTTGATTTCATCTCGGACAGCCAAAGAGTATGGACTCATGAGCAATGGCGCGACCCAAGGCGAGGAATTAAGGGCACCGGAAATTTTACCCGGTGAAATCGCAGTTGCAGATATTCTGTCAAAGCTCGACACCGGAATCTATGTGTCAAATCTCCATTACCTGAACTGGAGCGATCGGCCTCAAGGACGACTAACGGGGATGACACGGTATGCCTGTTTTTGGGTTGAGGGCGGTGAATTGGTGGCTCCAATCGAACATCTAAGATTTGATGATAGTCTCTATAGTTTTTTGGGAGGAAACCTAATAGGGTTGACCGACACTCAAGAATGTATTCCTAATGTGGAATCCTACGATCGCCGATCGATCGCCACCCGTTGGACACCGGGAATGTTAATTGAAGACTTCACCTATACATTGTAAAAATACGTTATAAAAATATAGTGTAGAAGTATATTCTAAAAAATAAATTAGTTTAAATAACGTAGTTTAAATACATTGTGGCCATTATGAATGGAACAACTCTACGAATGGAATAACTACGAAGTAGACTCCACATTAATCTATCCCTGTCGCCTCGGAATTTCAATAAATAAGATTGGAATACAACAAGTTTCAGGATTAGCCTTAAGACGTTCGCAGACCGTGTAGCCATCCATTCCCAGCATCACAATGTCCAACAAAATCAAATCTGGAAGGACAATAGAAATAGTATTAAACACCTCCTTATCGCTAGCAGCGCGATATACATCGTACCCTTGACGTTGCAATACGCCCTCAAGTAAATCTAGATTGTCGAGATAATCGTCTACAACTAGAGTCCGATCTGGAGGAAGTTGGGACATAGCCTACCCGGAAACCACAGGCACAACGTTATTTTTTTCTACTACTTTATCATTAATTCTAATATGCCTCACCATCCTTCCAACTCCAACTTAACAATTACTGAATTTGGTCAAATTAAAACGTTTCCAGCAACTATTGAAGCTGCTGCTATCTGCACATTCAGGAGATAATTCCCCTAATAATTCCGAAATTCGATCGCCACTGAGTCGAACAGTACCCTGAAAAAATGCGCTTGCTAAGGAATCGGCAACGATCGTAATTGAATAGTTTTTCATAACAACAGTATTACAGATGTGTTGGACGTACTATAATTGGATAGATTAATTAGGCTTCTATGAAAACGTTACCCCCTCAATCGATCGTCATTAAACTATTGCACTGGGTTAATTTAGCCAGTGTAACTATGATGCTGCTTAGTGGTTTACAAATTTACAATGCAAATCCAGTTTTTGGTGGACGATCGGGACTTCATATTCCTCCCGCATTGTTATTGGGCGGCTGGTTAGCGGGAGGGCGAGATTGGCATTTTGCAGCTATGACCTTATTCTCACTCAATCTTTTAGCCTATGGAATTTACATTTTATTGAGTAAGCGGTGGAAAATTCGGTTTGTCAATGGGAAAGATATTCAAGCGATCGTCCAAAGCAAAAACCCTCAACGCCTCGCGTATTCATGGCATCGAACTGCCTATAGTTTAATTGTGCCAGTATTGCTAGTTGCAATTTTGAGTGGCATTGGAATGTACAAATCAGCGCAATTTGACTGGATTGTTAAACTATTTGGCGATGATTGGCAGGCATTGCGGATTGCCCATTTCATGACGGTTCCGATCGTACTCTTATTTGTTCCAATTCATATACTTCTAGCATTACGGGTCGGTAAGAAAAAATTGATTGAATCGATGTTTTGGTAGTCTGATGTTTTGGGAATCTACAGAGTCTTAAGAAGGGGATTAGATTCGTACTAGAAAATGACATTTTTCTAAATAGTAAACCGACTTAAATCAGAATCTACTTTTAGTTTTAATTTATCGAATTCTGCCTTTAGAACACCTTTACTCGTACTCACATCACTCACGGATCGCCAAGTCGCATTCAGAATTGACCATTCCTGAATTAATGATTGTAACTGTGCATTAAACGGCATCTCAATCACCAACGCGCAATGTTCTGGCTTACCCTGAGCAAACACCAACAGATGGTACCGACCGCGCTCACCCAACAGCCTTAACGTATTGCGGCCCTGATCTGTCGTTAAATCCAAATACTGCGGAAACCAACGGGCAGGCCGATCGGGATGTCCCACGCGATTGTAAAGGGCTGTCATCCACAACGCCATAGGATGAGGGGAGGGCAAGCAAATCATGTTCTTGTAGGTGCGAGTTAAGGTGGCGTGATCTCGCAATTTTCGGACTTCATCATCAGGCAGCATGGCCCAAACCAATGGCAATCTCTTTTGAGAAATCTCTAAACTTCGGGTGAAGGTAATGAGCTGGTTGGCGGGTTTGTCGGTCGGCCAGCAGGCATTTTGATACAACTCATCCACCACCGACATTGTTAGCCGAGGGGTTAGATGCGAGTTCTCAAGAGTGCCCGTCTTATTTGGAATAATCGGGGGGATTGCCGTGGGAGCAGCGCCAGAATTTGTCGGTGTGCTTTGCCTGGAGACACTGTAATGGTTTTCTAATGGCTCTAGTTGTTTGAGAATGGCAACGACTGATTGGGGGCGTTGTGAGGCTTCTTTAGCAAGGCAGGCCAATATGAGTGACTCCAGGGCGCGGGGTAGACTGATGCCGGGGTGAGCCGATTTAAAGCTGCGAGGAACCTGAGTGGTATGGGCGCGGTACCATCCGGCAAAGGTATGGGTCTCGGCTTGAAGTGGAATCTGGCCTGTTAACATTTCAAACATCATCACACCAAGACTGTAGATGTCCGATCGAACGTCCAGTTCACGGCCTTCCATTTGCTCGGGAGAGGAATAGACCATGGTGCCCATGAAGGTGCTGGTTTGGTTTGCATCTCCTTGGAGAACTTTAGAAATCCCAAAGTCCAGTACTTTCACCAATTCTCCGAGGCTCTGGTCTTGCATCACCAACATGTTACTGGGTTTGATGTCTCGGTGAATAATCGGGCAGAGTACCCCATCGACATCAATGCCCTGGTGGGCAGCTTGTAATCCTAGACAGACCTGACGAGCCATCGCTAAGAAACGCCGCAGATCTAAGGGCTGTTTTCGGATAATTTCATTCAGACCATCGCCCTGTAAGTATTCCATGACGTAATACGGTACGCCGTCGGCATCGAAGTCATAGTCGCTGACCCGAACGATGTGAATGCTTTTTTGACCCAGCTGAGCGCAAATGCTAGCCTCGGTCCGAAATCTGCCACACATTTTGTCGCTGAGTAGCCCTTTGGATAATATTTTTACAGCGACAAGCGCTCCACCAAGCCTCATGTCACGAGCTTTGTACACCCGTCCCATGGCCCCTTTGCCGATTAGGTCCAGCATCTGATAGCGATTGTTGAGTAATTCTAGCTTGGTGTCAGGCGTGGACATCGGAGGAACCATTACAGGAACGGGAGGCATGATTTACACGGGAATGTAGTCGGTGAGGCTGGGGACGCAGTGAGCGATGCTAAAGTTTCCCTGTTGCTTAGTAGTATCGACAGAAGACTATGGAAAGCTGACAATTAAGTATGGTTAGTTTTTCTAAGCTCGTTCGATGATGGCTTCGAGGGCGCTGGTGAGGTAATGTCCGGCCATGATGCCACTAGAGAAATGGTAGCGATCGTCGGCGACTCGGTATAATGTCTCAAAGCCGCTCCGCCGTTGGCGATCACCTAAGGCCCAGTAGCGTTGAATAATCGATTCGGGTACAATCCATCCTTCCCCTTCGACTCGTCCGAGTTCAGTATGTTGAAGTACGTAAGTGTATCGTTGGTTTCCGGTGTCAAACCGACCCCGGTATTGAAATTCAATTTTTTCCCGATCGCTATCGACAAAAACAAGGCGTGTCACCATGTTGAACCAGCCATCTCGGCCCCATTGAATAATAATTCTGCCCTTAACCGGAACGGGCATTGATTCTTTGTCTAGCCAAGTCCCCTGAAGGTTCCAAGTTCCAGCTTCCAGTAAAAATGTGTGGGTCACAGGCTTATTTTGTCCGATCGACAAGCGCAACAGAATCCGCACTTATGCTAACACAGGGAGATTAGAGTGTAGTTGGGTGAACTTCTCCTAAAAGCACAAATTGGGTTGCACCTGTGACCGCTGGAAGGTTGCCGAATTGCCCACAGTGCCGCCAGTAGGCTAAAACCGCAAAGGCGATCGCTTCCTTGGCATCAGCGTTGATTCCAGCTTCGTCGGTCGTGAGGATTTGGGCGGTCGGCAAGTTGGCTTGAATTCGTGATTTCAGGTAGCCATTCCGACTACCGCCGCCACACAATAGGACTTCATCTGGCAATGCGGGGAGAAATTGTTGATAGCTTTGGGCGATCGATCGGGCGGTAAGTTCTGTTAAGGTTGCGAGGAAGTCTGCGGGCATTAATGAGAAGGGTTTAGCCTCTTGACGACAGCTTTCCAAATAGGCCGCACTAAACTGTTCGCGTCCGGTAGACTTCGGTGGGGCTTGACGGAAGAAGGGCTGAGTTAGCCAATGGGTTACTAATTCATCACAAATCTCACCCGTTGCAGCCCAAGCACCATCTGCGTCGTAGGTCTGTTTACCATCGGTGAATTGAGTGATGGCTAAGTCCAATAGCATATTTCCGGGTCCGGTATCCCAACCTAAAATAGGGGTTTGAATGGCATTGCGAGCGGGGAGGTAGGTAACATTGCCAATTCCACCGATGTTTTGAATAGCGCGGGAATGAGCGGGATGGGTGAGAAGTGCGGCATCGATCGGGGGGACGAGGGGTGCGCCTTGGCCTTGGGCGGCAATATCTGCGGCGCGGAAATTGCTGATGGTTTCAATTTGGGTCAAATGTGCGATTAAGGCTCCGCGTCCGAGTTGGAGGCTGTAGCCGAGGGGTTCTGTGGCTTGGGGATTGCGGGGCCGATGAAAGATAGTTTGGCCGTGGGAGCCGATGAGTTGGGCTTTTGGGTGGCCGTGGTTAATGGCTAGTGCGGCTTGGGCAAATTCTTGGGCGATCGCGTCATCGAGGGTTGCGAAGGATTCCATGCTGAGGGGGTCTCCGCTACAAACGTCGAGAATTTGCGATCGGAGTGATTCACTATAGGGATAGGTTTGGGCTTGAAGAAGGTGGATGGTTAGTGAGGTCTGATGTTCTTCAATTTCGACGAGTGCTGCATCAATTCCATCCACTGATGTGCCGCTCATTAGGCCGATAATTCGCATGATTTTGGATTGCAAGTTTTGTTTAGATTAGCAGTCTGGTGAAGTGAGCAGGTTAAAGTGAATTGTTGAGGGCGGATTGAATCGATCGCGTTACTGAATCATCCGAATTTATACAATCGGCAAGAACAAATTTTGGGGTCTGATGAAAGTTCATTATAATTGAGTGAACCGGACCTTTAGACCATCCTTGGGCTTCGGGGTGGGGATTATAACCATGTCCAAATTCTGATCAGGCAGCAATTCCCATTGATATTCCCGCAGCAATCGCGCCGCAAATAATTTAATTTCCAGTCGTGCAAACTCTTTCCCAATGCATTCTCGTAAGCCTCCCCCAAACGGCACATGAGCAAAGGGTTTCTGCTTGTCTTCAGCGCGATCGGCATCAAAGCGATCGGGGTCAAACTGTTTTGGGTCCGGATAAAGAGTTGGATCACGATGGGTCGAATTAATCTGATACAGCGATTGCCATCCTTTTTGAATGGTAAATCCACCATATTCACAATCCTGCAACACGGTCCGAAACCCGCCTCCCACAGGGGGGACAACCCGTAGTACTTCTTTCAAAACCTGATCTAAATAAGGCATTTGCTTCAAGGTTTCAAACGTGAGGGGTTGCGGAAGTAATTCCAGTTGTTCCTGTCTTGCCCGCGCTAATGCTTCCGGATGCTGCGCCAATAACAAACACAATGAGGCTAGTGATGACGTTAACGTTTCATGTCCGGCAAACAATAGTGTCAAGACCTGATCTTTGAGTTCCTCCAGGGATAATCCTTCGCCATCATCATCCCGCGCGGCTAACATTAAATCTAATGCATCTTGATTTTGTGATGGCATTGGATCTTGGAATAGAGCTGTTTGGGCTTGCCGATCGCAAATCAACCCCTCAATCTCCGCCAACAATTTCTCCCGACTCGCAAATGCCTTACCAAATGCAGTCCAAGGAAGCTTGACCGGGATACTAAACAGCCCAGCGACCCACACCTCATAGTAATGGCCTAAATTTGTCTGAGCAGCATTATCCAAACCTACCAGTAACTTACAAGCGATATCCAGCGTGTAGTCGCGTAATTCGGGATACCAGGTGAGTGTTTCTTGCTGGACCCATCGATCGAGGTAGCGATCGCTAATGGCATTCATCGCTTCGACGTAGCCGGACAAAGCCCGTGGTTGAAAGGCTTGGGCTAGGATTTTACGACGGCTGACATGTTGGTGCCCGGTCTGTAAGGCTAAGGAAGATGCACCTAAGAGTTGTTTGACACTCGGTGGCCAAGAGACTTGAAAATACTCGTTTTCGTTGCTAAGAATAAAACGATTGCCGTCCACTCCCTGCAAAAATACAGTTGTCTGACCAAAAATATTCGTTTTAAACACGGGACCATAACGTGCGTGGCGATTCAACGCAAACTCACGATCGGTAAAAAATGCGATCGTTTCTCCAATGATGGGCAATCCCAATGAACCTGGCGGAACTACTATTGTCATTATAATTTCACCTAAAGACACACTTTTTATGGACGATGGAGTTGACTGAAGACCCTGCTCAGAAAGCGTTATGGCTTATTGAACGGCGTAACCTGTAAATTGTCTCAATTCTGGAGGGTGTAACCCTAAAACGATATCTGATTTTGGGACGCCCAGTTCAATTAACTCTAGATCTAATTCATGTTCTGTTGTATTGTGCATAATCCAAATTTTGTGATTACGAATATCAATATGCATAACACAATGATGAACTCGTCGATCGTGATGCCAGCCCATGTGTACAATTTGATAGCGATCGTGTTCTACATCAAAAATGGTTTCGACTTCGATATTGCCAAAAGAGGGTTTGGATTGAGCGTGTTGATTAAGTAGTTCGCGTACTATTTGAGGGTAATTTCGGGAATCCATAAAAGTTCTCTCTTTGATAAGGTGTCATAAACTAGCAATTTAACTTGATTCTCCTCAACTCTTGATTTTGGGAAATCAAGTTGGAAAAATGTGTTAAAAGCAATGTACGGGATTGCTAAGTAGAGGATTCGATCAGGTGTTTCACTTTTCAGCGCCGCGCGGTAGTTGATAAACTGCCCTAGCGCCCGGTGGAATTCAGAAATGGCAGAGGTCCCTGCGAGAAAACTTTTAACCTCGACGGCAATCTTTTGCCCTTTGCGTTCTGCCGCGATGATTTGCTCTGCTCCTAGATCAATCTCCATATCAACCCCACCTACCGTGATATTAAGGGGATCGTCAGTCACATTCCACCCTTCCTGGATGAGTGCGGCTTTAACCACGGGATGAAAATAGTCTTTAGCCACAGGATATCTTTGAGAGCAACAGCTTTTCTATTTTACGATCGCTCGCTCGTTTATGATCTCAAGGAAGGGGCATGTCGATCGCTCACCCTCACGCTCCGATCGTCCCATCCTCCTCAGCAAACCAGGTTTTGAGTACGGGTAGAGATTGACGATCGATCGCCTGTTTAAAATTGTGTGCGTCTCAAGGGGTTAGCTCAATTAGTCTCTGTAGCGCCAGTTTTGCTGCACCATACATTCCGGCCTGATTTCCTAGTTCTGCCTTTAATAATTGAGTTCCTTGTGATGGGGCCGAAACCCGCATTTTCATTTCAATCATTGCACTTTTAAAAAAGAACTCACTACTCCCAGAAATTCCACCACCAATGACGATCGCTTCTGGATTCAGTACATAAATCAATGTTGTTAACCCTACCCCTAAATCTCGACCGTAGCATTTCCAAAAGGCCAGTGCTTCTGGGTCTCCAGTGTTTGCGAGTTGTCCTAATATAGCTGGATCTTTTCCCGATCGTCGCACAATTGAACTAATACAAAGTTGTTGTTCGAGTGATCCATGATTGCCACTATTACAGGGATGCCCATCAGGATTAAAACTAATAGATCCCAATTCACCCGCTGCCCCATTGTGGCCCACAAATAATTGTCCATTCAGAATGATTCCGCCGCCGACTCCTGTTCCCAAAGTGAGCATCACTATGTTCTGATAGTCTCGTCCTGCTCCCTGCCATTGTTCTCCCAATGCCGCACAATTTGCATCATTCCCAACGGTACAAGGGATTTTGAGTTGGGCTTCTATCCGATCGGCAACCGGGACATTCACCCATTCAGGTAAGTTAATGGCTAGTCTTGCGATCCGCCCAGTTGCGTCGGCGGGTCCGGGAGTTCCGATGCCAATGCTTGTTGCTTGTTGCTTTGGGTCTATTGTTGGTCTGGCGGTAGCTATTGCATCTAGTATTGCATCGGGCGTGGTGGGTTGTGGGGTGGCGATCGTCAGAAATTGGAGTCCTTGGCCTGTGTGATCAAAGCGTCCTAGTTTGATGGCGGTGCCGCCGATATCTATGCCTATGACGATCGGTTGGTCGGACGCAGTTGGTTTATGATGTTTTGTGGATGATATGAGCATTTTTTATGATCTATTTAAATAAGTATCTAATTTCACTGATTATGCCTTTAATGGCTGTTTTGAATCAATGGCCAACACAAGCTTGTCCAGCTTTGATTCGCGACTTAGATATGATTGTGAATCAGCCCCAATTCCGATCGGCTCAATTTGGCATCTCAATTCAAACCCAAGGTCGCAATCCGTTAACATTGTATGTCCATAATGCCGATCGACTTTTGCTTCCGGCCTCCAATGCAAAACTCCTAACGACTGCGGCGGCGCTTCAAACACTTCCTTTAAATTTTACGGTAAAAACGACCCTTTACGATTTAGGAAATAATCAGTTTCATTTGGTCGGTGAAGGGGATCCAACGTTTAAAACAAGTCATCTTCAAGCCCTTGCCCAATCACTGGCTCAATTGCTTAAAGAGCGCAATATCAAACAGATTAAAAGACTTACGTTAGATGATCGGTACTATGGTGCAGAATGGCTAAATTCCCGCTGGGGTTGGGATGATGTTCAAGCGGATTATGCGCCGCCGATTAATGGATTGATTCTGAATGAAAATGCGATCGGCCTCACTTTGACTCCTGCGATCGCTGGACAACCATTGATTGTGAAATGGGATGAAGTGGAGAATAGTAACCGTTATCGAATTGAAAATCAAACAAAAACCGTTGCGATCGATCAGCCTGAATTTGTAAATGTTGCCCAGCCTGAACTTGGAGTAGTACGGATTACAGGACAGCTTCGTGTTGGCGGGGAGCCTGAACCTGTGGGAATTTCGGTGCAACAACCCACTAAATATATCGCTGAAGAATTTCGCCGATCGCTCCTTCTTCTCGGTATTAAAGTTGATGCGATAGAAATTACTTCGACTAGTAAGGAGCCTAAGGGAATTGTTGCGGAAATCACCTCACCCCCACTCTCTGAATGGATTTATGAAACCAATCAAACAAGCAATAATCTCTTTGCTGAAGCATTACTTAGACAATTAGGCCGATCGGACTTGCAGCCAATGGGAACGGGCTATAGCAGCGATCGGGGATTGATTGTTTTACGTCAGCAGCTTATGAAAATGGGAATTGCACCTGAAACCTATCAAATGGTGGATGGTTCGGGATTGGCTCGATTGGATTGGGTTAGTGCCGGGACTTTGGTTCAGGTATTGCAAGCGATGGCGGACAATTCTACATTTAGAAATTCTCTACCGATCGCGGGCCAAAGCGGTAGTCTCACGGGACGATTTAAAAATACTCCGGCTCAAACTATTCTGAGTGCAAAAACGGGATTTCTGACCGGTGCTGTTGGGCTTTCTGGCTATGTAAATCCTAAAGAATTTTCACCTATTGTGTTTAGTATTTTACTCAATAATTCAGTCCAACCCTTATCCGACCAACTGAAAGCAGTGGATGCGATCGCAATTCGCTTAGCCAATTTGAAAAAATGTAAATTATGAGCGAGTTCCAGTTAGTCTATCTCGAAGCTTTTTAATCCGATCGCGATGTTTGGCAGCTTCTTCAAACTCTTGCTTTTTCGCTGCATCTTTCATCAGTGCTTCCAATTGCTGAATTAATTCGGGGATATTTTCCAACGGCACATCTGCAACGTGTTCCACGACTTGATCTAATTCCTGAGAATTCAATCGTCTCGACACATCTAAGAATGACAAAATTGAATTGGTCGATCGTTTAATAATGGCCGTTGGTGTAATGCCATACTTTTCATTATGGGCCATTTGAATCTCGCGACGACGGGCCGTTTCTTCAATTGCAACTGCCATACTATCGGTCATGTTATTCGCATACAGAATTGCCTTGCCTTCCACATGTCGAGCCGCACGGCCAATGGTTTGCAAAAGCGATCGTCTGGCTCTCAAAAATCCTTCCTTGTCTGCATCTAAAATTGCGACTAGTGAAACTTCGGGCAGGTCTAATCCTTCTCGTAATAAGTTCACCCCAATCAATACATCAAACACGCCCTCTCGCAGATCTTGCAGAATTTCAATCCGTTCGATCGAGGTGATTTCTGAATGCAAATAGCGAACTCGAACGCTACGTTCTTGGAAATATTCAGTCAAATCTTCGGCCATCTTTTTAGTCAAAGTTGTGATCAGGACACGCTGACTTTTTGGAACACGAATTTGAATTTCAGCGAGTAGATCATCGACTTGCCCTTCGCTGGGACGAACAAAGATTTCGGGATCAAGTACACCCGTTGGACGAATGACTTGTTGAACAATATGATCGCCTGAAATCTCCTGTTCCCAATCGCCGGGAGTGGCTGAAACAAAGATACATTGTTTGACCTTACTCCAGAATTCATCCGCTTTTAGTGGTCGATTATCTGCGGCGCTGGGTAATCGGAATCCGTGATCAATTAATACTTTTTTGCGCGCTTGATCGCCGTTGTACATCGCACGAATTTGGGGAATGGTGACGTGGGATTCGTCAACTACAAGCAGCCATTCTTCAGATGGAAAATAGTCTACTAAGCATTCCGGCGATTCTCCGGCTCCGCGTCCGGCCAAATGTCTTGAATAATTTTCCACACCCTGACAAAATCCTACTTCCCGCAGCAATTCCAAATCATATTTTGTGCGTTGTTCTAAGCGTTGTGCTTCGACGAGTTTCCCTTGGCTTTCCATAACTTCAAGTGACTCTTTTAATTCAGCTTCGATCGCATTACAAGCTTCTTCTAATCGATCTTCTGGGGTGACGAAGTGACGGGCTGGATAGATGTTAA
Organism: Synechococcales cyanobacterium; assembly: GCA_043739045.1. Classification (GTDB taxonomy): domain Bacteria; phylum Cyanobacteriota; class Cyanobacteriia; order Leptolyngbyales; family Leptolyngbyaceae; genus JAAFJU01. The sequence continues at coordinate 16,572 of JAYUEW010000109.1, read as the reverse complement.
TTGATTCTAATGTTTTCAAGGTTGAACCTGTGACTGGATCGACATATTTAATCGCATCGATTTCGTCGCCAAAGAATTCAATCCGAATGATTCGATCTTCATAGGCCGGACCAATTTCTAATACATCGCCTTTCACCCGAAACCGTCCGCGTCCGAGGTCTAAATCATTACGAGTATATTGAATTGAGGCTAAATCTCGTAGAACTTGCCGCTGGTTGATTTCTTCGCCGACTCTAAATGGAATTGCGGCTTTGAGGTATTCGGTCGGGATTCCTAGACCATAAATACAGCTAATGGAGGCCACTACAATCACATCACGCCGTTCAAATAAGGATCGGGTGGCGGAGTGACGCAGCATATCAATTTCTTCGTTGATGGAGGCTGTTTTTTCGATGAAGGTGTCGCTGACGGCAATGTAGGCTTCGGGTTGGTAGTAGTCGTAGTAACTGATGAAGTATTCGACGGCATTGTCTGGAAAAAATTCGCGTAATTCGTTACACAATTGGGCGGCGAGGGTTTTATTGTGGGCGAGGATTAGGGTTGGTTTCTTGACTTTATCGATGACACGGGCGATCGAGTGGGTTTTCCCGGTTCCGGTTGCGCCCAACAGGGTTTGATACTGCACACCATTTTCAATCGACTTAATCATGGCCGCGATCGCAGTCGGCTGATCCCCGTTGGGTTCATAAGGCGCTTGGATTGAAAATTCTGGCATGATGTTGGGGCTTGGGGGCGATGGCGGTCCATTGCTGATCATGCAACAAATTCACAAAGACTGCAACTATAAGACAAAGAGGTTTGAGTACGACTTTGAAATAATTCGACTTAGTGATGTCAGATATGAAGAGATAACTGTTTGCCCCTATTAAAAGAGACAAGTTTGAATGCAGCAATCGAATCAGCATCGATCGCTATTGTCCGCGTCCAGGTTTGCAATCGGCAAAGCCTAAGGCTTCTGAATCGAGGAAGCTAGCGATAGCCATTTCAACTACCATTTCGATCGGGTATTCAATGTCAGTCGCACGATCGAGTAATGCTGTTTTAATTCGGGTGGGAAGGCGATCGAGTATAGCTTGAGCGTCGGTAGCAGATAGTTTGTCGAGGGTGGTCATGGTTGGGATGCGATCGGCTGTTGCGATCGTACTATAGGAGTGTGGCTTGAGGGGCGATCGGTCTTCGGCTGACTGCGGCTGAACTTGGGTGGAGGGCGATCGGTCTTGAGCTAACCTGAATTTATTACAAACACAGTTCAAAAATGGCTGAAAGTTTCACTTTACAACGGCATCTTTTTTCATCCATTTTTTGACATCAGTTTGAGAAAGCTGAAACCCTCCTCCCCGTCTAGGATTTTTTGTTCCTTCAAGGTTGTAGTGTTCGGTTAAACTTAAAACAACATCTCTCGTTGATTGATGCTTTAGCTTTTTTGCTGCCTTGAAAATATAAATCAATGTTGATGAAGCGCAAATCTCGTTCTCATACAATTCATATGCGGATTTATTATCTTCATTTGAAAACGGAAATCTCAAAACTAATCGTGCATCGCTCATCGTTTGAGAAGAAACGTTAGATGATTCCGCACAAATTTTCACTGCTTCACTTGACAACTTTCCATTGCTTATTAATTGAGAATACTTCTCAGCAAGTCCAGTATAATGACTCATTGTCAAAATTTTTGATCGCTGAATTGAAGGCATACTTTCTTCCCAATTGCAATAGACTACCTATATTATCAGCAATTCTCATTATGAAAAATGAGGTCTTTGAAACCCTTATACAAAGAGGTGTTAACAATTATTAACAAACCTGTAAATCGCTGAAAGCCAGTAGACTCGTTCCATAATGAGAATTGCTGCTATATTATAGGCCATTGCTCAATAATCTTCCTTAAAAAAACCTATTGTAAGTCCTACATCCACTGTGCTTTTAGTAAAGATCTAAAACTGATAAACATCGATCGCCCAACCCACCCATCCGTCGGCACAATGGAAAAGCGATCGACCTGAACTCAAACAGGTTTTAAGGGAAATAATCCTGCAACGCTCCCACCGATAGAGGCTTTGTTTGGATAGAGGCGATCGTGGTGGCGGCGGCTTTGGCTCCGGCGATGTTGGTGACGATCCCACCTCCCCCGCCTGTTGCACCAAATACGCCAAACGGCACGATCGCCAAAGCCGTCAGTCCTGACGATCGAAACCGCTACCGAAGCCCAACTCGCCCAAACCCTCACCTTCCTCCAAACCCTCCAACAAACCACCATCCCCGAACCAAAGAAATATCGTGAAGCCGGAAGCCTAAAAGGATTGTTCACCATGGCAGACGATTTCGACGCGCCCCTAGAATACCTCAGGGACTACATGTAAATGACCATTCTCCTCGACACCCACACCCTCTCTGGTTCCTAGAAAATGATCCTCAACTGCCCAACCGCACTCGAATCCGCATTCAAACCAGCACCACGGTCTTCATAAGCATCGTCAACGATCGCCATGACATTCGATATACTAGCGATATGACCTTTTACCCGACAACGCTAGAGTATCCCCATGGCAAAAGCGAACAAATCATCTACCGTTCCACCCGCGATGCAGAGCAAATTTGAAGGCATCACCACTCTCACCGATGCCTTCGCAAAACAACACCTCAACGCCGAATACGCTGAACTGATCCGTTTTGCCACCGCCGCCCTCTGTCGCAAACGGCCATCGCCCCTACTTTCCGGGAAAGACGCCACTTGGGCTTGCGGCATTACCCATGCGATCGGCATGGCCAACTTCTTGTTTGACAGCACCCAAAAGCCCCACATCGGAGCCTCTGAACTCTACAAAGCCTTTGGAATTGCAGCTAGCACCGGACAAGGTAAATCAAAGATTGTTCGCGATACCTTAAAAATCGGTCAAATGGATCCAGAATGGTGTCTACCGAGTCGAGTCGCCGATAACCTGATGACTTGGATGATAATGGTGAATGGCTTGATTATGGACGCACGATCGTTACCGCGCCCCCTTCAAGAAATCGCCTATGCCCAAGGGGTGATTCCCTACATCCCCGATGCCCAAGGTCGTCCCATTGAAACCCCGATCGAAGCCCCGATCGAAACCCTAACAACATCCACGGAAACTACAAATGCACTTTATACCTTCGAGGTGTATTTGGTAGATGGTCCTATGACCGAGAAATTTATTAAGAAAAATAAGGTTATTTCTCGCACGATCGTCATTCCAGGAAGCCAAACCCTTGCCGACCTCCATAAAATTCTATTTCAAGCATTCGATCGAGAAGAAGAACATCTGTATGAATTTCAAATTGGAGGTACTGGACCATACGATCCAGAGACTCAACGGTATGGTTTACCCATGACGATGAACAATGATTTTGAAGAAGGGAAACCACCCAAAGATGTCACTCAATCTCCGATTAGTTCGATCGGTTTAGTGGTTGATCAGGCATTTGGGTATTGGTTTGACTTTGGCGATGACTGGCGGCACCAGATTAATCTCATCGCAATCGACCCGAATATCCCTAAAGGTAAATATCCTAAAATCACCGATCGAAAAGGCTCCAGTCCTCCCCAGTACGCAGACTTCGATTAATGCCCCGATCGTCCTTCCCCATAAATCCCACGCTAAACTAAAGGAGAACGGCGGCATCCCACTCAGAAAATCCATCGAGATAAGTAAGGGCGCTATGCGGATTACCACGTTACCTTGCCAGAACGATCGTTGCCTGAGTTTTTGCATTGGGTAAATCGATTTATGGGGTCGGCACAAGTGCGTTCTCCAGAACGTCTTAAACAACTTCACCGGGAAGCAGCGGTGAAATTAATTCAGCGATATGAGAATGAATGAGTCAATCCTCTACGATACCCCAAACCTATTATTTGGGGGAAGTCTTTTCAGCATTTCGACTCGAATTTGATAATTGTAATTATGAATGAAATTTCTGACTTTTTCGTTCCGAGTTAGACTTAGAAAAACCGTCTGAAACCCTATCTGTGAATAGGTTTTGATTTTCTGGAAAGGTCTATAGAATCTAGGACTAAAAAGAATTCAACAAAAATAGTCAAAAAAAGAGTCTAGCTAGGGTTTAAGTTTCCCTAATCTAGACTCTTTTATTCAGATCGATCGCCCGAAAATCCAAACGATCGGGATTCAGTTCCGCCATATCACGGACGAACTTACCACTTACTCTTATCGCTTACTAAAAACACCCATTTCAGCCAATCCCAACCAAGAGATCAAGCTGAATGCAATAGCATATAACAGACTGCCCAGCCCAGTTCTCAGACGAGCCTTCATCGCTTCACCGCGTGCGCCATCTTCAGTCTTCTTCGCCCCTTCACGCAGCTTTTGCAACTCTTGGTCGGTTGCATCTTTAGCCATGACCTGCAAGTAGTTGGGGTCATCTTTTAGTTTTTGAAGATCTTTCTGAGATTTTTGAAGAAACTCTAATTCCTTCCCTTCAATTTTTTTCCCATTCATCTGCCCGCTTGTGATCACCTCGCTAATTTGTTTTAACTCAGCATCTAGCTTTGTCTTATCTTTGACTTGTTCTTGTAACTGCATCAAACGCTGTTGAACTTGAGCGGCGATCTGTTGCTCTTGTTGTTTTGCCTGCTGGGCTAGACGATCGATCCCTGTGGTTTCAAGCTGTGTACTTTTGACGAAGTATGATGGGCCTGCAATCAGAAAGCCCAACCCTAGTAGTCCTGAAAGTACAATGGCGAAAAAGCGCCCCGTCAAAAATGGATTACGCCCTTCAGCTCGAAGAGACCCAGTTTCCAAAAAACTGGACATGTAAATGAAGCCTATCCCAATTAGCGGCATCATTCCCCGATCGAACAATTGAGGCACGGTGTTAAAAACCCACTGATCGTCTTGCCATTGAAACGGAATCAAAAACGTCAGATAAATAATAATCGTGGATACCAATAAGGTATAACCAATGACTTTGAGTACAAACGGTGCTGACAGGGCTGAGGTGGTTGATTTCATGGGAACTATTCTGAAAATAAATAAAAGTTCAGTTACAAGACAAGACCGTTAATCAAAAATCTCTGGCCATTATTCTAGTGATTAACTCTAGTAATATTAAAAGCCCAAGATTTTTGGTCAAGACTATGTGAGGATACCCCATATTGAAGAAAGAAGTCGCATTTACAAATCTCCCATTCTCTAGCAAGGGCAAAAGCAGCCTACAATAGTACATACGAGCTATTAAATAGCCGTTTCAACTTTAAGAAGATGCGCTACATTACACAAATCCCCGAGCCTATTCTAAAGCTTTTCTCCATTGCACCCTATTCCCATGACTGGAAATCGATTCACATTAAGTTCTATTGCCTTTGGCGTTAGTTTTGGAATTACCTTCGGATTGAGTCAGGGCAATTTTTGGGGAGCGATCGGATCCGGGAGTCTCACTTTTTTATCTAGCCAAATTGGTTACGTTGTCGCCTCACGTCAGCCCACGGATTCGGATGACGAGCAATTGGGTTGGCGGATTGAGGAAGTGCGGGGCCACATTCGATCGTTGCAAAGTCGTCGAGCTGCTGCCTATGAAGATCTAACTCAGATCTCTCAAGAATGCGATCGGGTGAGTGCGACGTTGCGGGCATTGCAAGGGCAAGTCCACCAGGTGCAATCAAGAAACCTAAGTACAAATAACCTAAGTACAAATAACCTAAGTAGAAATATAAGCCAGCCTGTCTCCCCAAGCTGGAATCTCTCTTCACCGTCGCCGCGCCGCACCATGGCCGAACTTCAGTCCTCTGAAGCCTTAATCAGAAATTCTGAAGCTCAGATTAGCAGCCTTGAACGGGAAGAAGCTGACCTAACCCGATCGCTCTCCGCCACCCTCTCTACTCAACAGCGCGCCGAAGCTCAGCTCACCAGCACCAACATTGAACTCAACGAGATCATGGCTCAGGTCGCTCAACAAAAGGCAAACAGAACGCAAATTTTGAAAGAAATCACTCAGCTCGAAACCGAACGCAAATCGATTAAAAAAGAACTCGCAACTTTGCAAACTGATGTTCAATCTTTGGATCTGTATCGCCAAGAACTTAGTCGCCTTGCCCAATCTGCCGAGCCTGTACGCGATCAAGTCACCGCCGGAACCGCATCACTACAAGCCGCTATTGTCCAACTCCAAGATCAAATTGGCTCGTTGCATGATGAACTCGCAACCCTCGAAACCCAAATCCTCGATCGGCGCACCCAAAAGAACAGCCTTGACCTCGAATTGGTTACGCTTCGGACTCAAAAAGAAAACGCTGAATCGACTAATTTAGCCAGTTTTGACCCATGGCAAGATGCGATCGTTGTTAACAGTAAATCCAATGGCAGGTCTAAGGGCAAACCCAACGGCAAATCTAATGGCAGCTCAGACTCTAGCGCGCCCGTCGAACTGGACTTCAGCCAAGACCCTAATCTGGACGCAACGTGGATCAAGTTTGCGACGTTGTTACCAAACTATGAAGCTCAAGCCCTCACCGCCATTGTCCGCCATGCCAACCCAGCCCAACGCCTCAAACAAATTGCTGAAGCGAACCTAACCATGCCCGAGTTATTGATTGACTCTATTAACGAGAGGGCACTAGAAGTAGTCGGCGACATTATCCTAGAACCCAGCGCCCAACCCGGCGTACCCGTTATTGCTGAAGAATATCAGGGTGCAATTCAGGCGATTTTACGCGCATACGATCGCACCAAAAAAGCCGAAGCTTAGATCAAGCCTTTTTCAGCCAACCATTTGCGGTTAAACAGCTTAGATTGATACCGACTGCCGCCATCACACAGTATGGTCACAATGGTATGTCCTGGTCCCATTTGTTGGGCAATTTTTAGCGCTGCTCCGACATTTATTCCAACGGACCCACCGACAAAAATTCCATCTTTTTCTAAGAGCTGATAGACAATCCGAACCGCTTCACGATCGTCAATCTGCAACGCATCATCCACCGGGACATCTACCATGTTAGCCGTGACTCGGCTGTTGCCAATGCCCTCGGTAATGGAGGATCCTTCTATCTTCACTTCACCCGTTTTGAAATAGCTATACAGACCACTTCCCATCGGATCCGCAAGAATACATTTCACATTTGGGTTCTTTTCCTTAAGGTAAAGTGAAACCCCCGCATAGGTTCCCCCCGTTCCCGTCGAAGCCGTCCAAGCATCCACCTTGCCCTCTGTCTGAGTCCAGATTTCAGCCCCAGTGGTTTCGTAGTGGGCCAAGCGATTAGCCAGGTTGTCGAATTGATTGGCCCAGATAGCGTTATCGAGTTCGGCGGCCACACGACCGGACAATTTGACGTAGTTATTTGGATCCTTGTAGGGAACGGCGGGAACGGTGCGGACTTCGGCTCCGAGGGTTCGCAACAAGTCAATTTTTTCTTGAGATTGGGTATCCGGAATAATAATCAAGCATTTGTAGCCTTTCGCATTGCAAATATGAGCTAGTCCTATGCCTGTATTCCCCGCCGTCCCTTCGACGACGGTTCCCCCCGGTTTGAGTAAGCCCTTCCGTTCTGCGTCTTCGATGATGTAGAGTGCGGCGCGGTCCTTAACGGAGCCACCGGGGTTAAGGAATTCTGCTTTCCCTAAAATTTCGCAGCCCGTTTCGTCACTGAGACTGTTGAGCCGAATTAGGGGCGTATTGCCAACAGTACCGACGAAACCTAGTTTAATTGCAGGGGTTGGCATGGGGGTTGGCTGCGTGAGTAAGGGTTATTATTAGCCAATATTTTACCGAGAAATTGGGCCTTAGGCTCACTCATTTTGGGTTAACCTAAAATGACTAAGATGCAAAAGACATGCAGAGAAAGATTAAAATTATCGCCGTTGGAAAAGTGAAATATTCATGGATTCAGGCCGGAATTCAGGAATATGCTAAGCGAATTCCTGGACTGAATTTACAAGAAATAAAAGATACGAACCGCCGCACAGAACTATCGGAAATTGCGCCGCACTTAAAGACCCACGATCGGTTAATTGTTTTGACTGAGCGCGGTAAATTACAAACTTCACAGGACTTTTCACACTTCCTAATCACGGAGACATTGAATCATTCAGTAGTTTTTGTGATTGGATCATCAGATGGCATTACGCCTGAATTAGAACGATCGGCCCACCTTCGTCTTGCACTTTCTCCCATGACGTTTACTCATGATTTAGCGCGGTTATTATTAGTTGAACAAATTTATCGTGGTATTTCGATCGCGACAAACGGCAATTATCATAAGTGACTCAGAGGATTTAATTTAGAGGATTTGATTTAGAGCATTTAACAGAGCCATTCCTACTGGAGCTGGAATCATCTCCCGCGAGTCTAAAATTTGCACCACTATTAAATATAGAATCCCTAATACAAGTGAAATGGCTCCTGTAACGATCGCGGTCAATTTTTGGCGTTCCATGATTAGGCTCCAGAGGATTGGGGTTAGTGGTATTTTACTTTATTTGCGGCAAGCTCTTCTTCTACGGAACGTTCTGACACCCTACGATCGTCTCAAAGAGATTACTGGCACGCGATCGGATCTGTGATCGATGGCATAAGCTGAACCTTCACATATCCAATGAGCCAAACGATCGGATTTGATATTCAACCCAAGGAACGATAGATTGAAGATCAGAAACTACGTCTCCGTTTGGTAATTCGGGTCGTGGAATCATAATAATCGGTAAACCTAAATGACGGGCTGCGATAATCTTGGCTTGAGCTGCATTGCCGCCACTGTTCTTACTGACGATCGCACCAATATTATATTGAATTAGAAGTTGTGTTTCTTGCTCCAAATCAAACGGACCTTGGTTGAGCAATATTTCGCCCGGTGGTCGTGGCATTGTAATAGACGGTAATGTAATCATTCGCATTAAAAACCAACAATTCGGAACCATAGCAAACGCACTTAATTCCTGTCGTCCAATAGTCAGAAAAACCCGATCGGCGATCTCCGGGATTAACTTCGCTGCTGCCGTATGATCCACCGCCGTAATCCACCGATCGCCCACTTCTTTTTCCCAAGCCGGACGACAAAAAACTAATCGAGGAATCCCCACACACTGAGCCGCGATCGCAGCATTATGGGTAATCTGAGCCGCAAAGGGATGGGTCATATCCAGCAATAGATCTATTTTTTCAGTTTTTAAATAGTTCACCAAACCGTCAACCCCACCAAAACCACCCCTACGGACTTGACCAACATTGGGAATATTCGGTTTTGGAGTCCGACCTGCAAGAGATGCAATGAGTTCAACATTGGGCAATGCCGCCAATTGTGGAATCAAACGGGCCGAGTCTCCCGTGCCACCCAAAATCAAAATACGCCAAATTCGCATTATTTATTTATGTTCCTATCAGGATTTGCCTGGATTAGCTCAGGATTATCCCGTCGGGGACGCTTGAGTACGGGAGTTAACGCCAATGATAGGCCGATTCCGCCGAGACCGAGTGCGGCGAACAATTCAATCAGTGATTTGCGTTCAAGCTGCATAACCGTCTGTTTGACTGGGGAAGCGCCTAGGCTCATAATTTCTTGAAAGGCTCCCCAAATAATACCAAGCATGAAAATCCAGATGATGCCCAACACAATTAACGGCCACCAGCCTACAGGATGTTGCAAACGATAGACAGTCCGTTCAACCCTATTTGCACGTTTGGGTTCAGACGATCGTGGAACTGAGGTCTGTGTGGTAGGCCGAACGGCTGCTAAAATTGCGTTCCCCTTTGAGCTTTGCAGCAACCGATCGACTTGTGATATTCGAGAGCGTCGTCGTTTATCGTAGCGCGATCGCATAAATACCTCTCTATACCCAAATAAATTACACCCAAATGAATCCTCTCTATTTGTAATGGTAGTGAAAGATTGTAGAGATGGAGAAGGGAATTATATATTTTTACAATTTAATCTAAAAATCTGGTCTCTATAGTGAGAACGGATCTCAGGATATACTCCTAAAGATAGATTTAGAGTCAGATTTCTTATTTGCGATGACGATCGATCGCATATTGAACAATCTGATGAACTAGTGATTCAAAATCAATTCCAGATGCAGCCCAAAGTTGAGGATACATACTCATCGCTGTGAATCCGGGAAGAGTATTCACTTCATTGATAAACAGTTCATCCGTGACTTCGCTATAAAAGAAATCAACACGACTAATCCCGGCACAATCGATCGCTTTGAATGCCTTTACAGACATATCTTGAATCCGAATCACCACATCAGCGGAAAGATTAGCAGGAATGAATGCTTTCGATCGGCCTTCAGTATATTTAGTTTGATAGTCATAGAAATCACTATCAAACGTAATTTCGCCAACGACCGATGCCTTGGGATTGTCATTCCCCAATACGGCACATTCCACTTCACGAGCAATGACTCCGGCTTCCACAATAATACGTCGATCGTAACTTGCCGCTTCATCGAGTGCTTTCTCTAGTTCAGCGCGAGTGCGACATTTGGAAATACCAACGGAAGAACCAAGGTTTGCAGGTTTGACAAAGCAGGGATAGCCAAGTTGGGCTTCAATGTCGTCGCAAAGTTTAGGAAAGCGGCAGGGATCGGAGTAAATATCCGATCGATTGACGGCATAGTATTTCACCTGAGGCAATCCGGCTTCAGCAAATGCCATTTTCATTGCAATCTTATCCATACCCACGCTAGACGCAAGAACACCAGAGCCGACATAGGGCACTTGCATCAATTCCATCAATCCTTGAATGGTGCCATCTTCGCCATTGGGTCCATGAAGCACAAGATACCAAAGATCTATGGTTGCGGCACTGGCCGGGAAAGCCCAAAGATTAGGTTTGTCTTCAGTGACGATCGGTTCTCGAGTCTCTAATACCTTTGCGGCAGCATTACCATCGGCCCATGCGCCATCTTTGCGAATGTAGAAGGGGTGAACGTTGTAACGATCGGCATTAGCTCCCATTGCGAGTCCCTTGGCGATTGCACCCGCAGAGATGATAGAGACCTCATGCTCTCCCGATCGGCCTCCGAAAAGTAGTCCTACATTCAATTTTGCGATTGGGGTGGTCACGATGAAAGATCCTCGGCAGGCGATCGTACAGAATTTCGCCAAAAGTATAACAGATGAGGTGTGCGATCGTTGGTGCGGGGATTGCTCTGACAAGTCACCATTATTTCTCTCCCCAAATCCGATTAAGGACAGTTTGAATCTTTTTCTCGAATCTTTCAATTAGTTCGCGGTTGGCGTTGACAAGGGCTTGCTCGGCTTCGATTTCAGCAACTATTGCTTTTTGGGTTTCAATCGGTGGAACAGGAATTTTAAATTCTTTTAGATATGTAAGGTTTAAGTGTGAGATATGACCTTCAATACCATGTTTTCTAAGATTGTCGTATTGACCAAGTAGAAAGTAAAAAAGATAGTGCGGCGTAATACAGTCATGTGGAGTGATTGCAGCAGCATTTTGAGTTGTGCAAGCGGGTATGTTTAGATAAGCGACTTGTCCTCTTGTCTTACCTTGTCCATACATGGCCATTAGAACAGTTCCAATCGGAAATATAAACAGATTGTAATCTTCTACAGCTTGCTTACTTATTTTAGTTGCAGAGCTATTAATCATGCAATTTACAATTTCACTTGTCTTTATAAAGTCCACATCGCCGATGTAATAGTCTGATCGTGTTGTGTCAGGTGTAGTGCCAGTTTTTAGCGATACAACATCTCCTAGTTTTACTATTTCCCAATCAGGATCGATCGCTATATGAGGTCGGTAATTATCAATGACTGCACGAGCGCCGTTGATGACTTTTTGGTAGCCCTCGATTTCGGTGACTATTTCTTTTTGGATAGCGATCGGGGGCAAGGGAATTTTAATCTCAGACATAAAGGAGCGTGTAACCCCTCGAACACCTATTCCTTCAGCATTATGTTTTACGATCTCAGAAATGTGTGGCGCTATGACAGGAATAAACTCTGGAGTAAGGACTTCATTATTTTTAGAGATAAGGGCTGTCAAATCTTGATTTATTGCATAGTCATCATTTGCAAATGCATATTTTCCTACAGAAACACGGGTAATAATTATCGTAGAACCCTTTGGAGCTATTCTTGCTGCTTTTTCTGCAATAGCTTTTTCAGAAATCCAGTCACTACCTGTTATCTTTCCTTTATCATCAATATATCTCGCAGAGATCCACTTGAATGTTCCATTTTGCCAATAAGATTCATTCTGTTTTGAAGGAGTAGAACCACAAACTAGGTCACAGACATCACCGATTTTTACTATTGGAAAATGAATAGATGAAGAAGTTACTTCTCGATACCTTTCCCCACCAAAATTGTAATCACCATTTGCTGCAATTTTCTCTTTTGGCACAATCAACCCAAGAGAAAACTCAAGATCATCAGTCGATTCTTGATTACGGACAACTTGCAAATATTCTGCTAACTCCACTTGAACCTGTGAAAGCTGCCCCCCAGAAACCTCTCGCCTTTGAGCGCCTAGACCAAATCCATCATTCTCTACTTTAAAAAACGCAATCTTATCAGTCTTCTTCGCCAAAGACTTATCCAAAATCAAAATCGAAGTCTTCACCCCAGAATAAGGATTAAAAACCCCAGCAGGCAGCGAAATCACCGCCACCAGCGAATTCTCAACCAACATCTTTCGCAAATCCTTATAAGCAGTCTGACTCTGGAAAATAATCCCCTCAGGCACAATAATCCCCGCCCTTCCATTTGGCCTGAGATGTTCCGCCATATAGTCCACAAACAGAACCTCACTCCGCTTCGCCTTAATCGAAAACCGCTTATGGGGCTTAATCCCACCCTTTGGCGACATAAACGGCGGATTTGCAAGGATCACATCCGCAAACTCATTCCACTTATCCTCAGAAGTCAAAGTATCGTACTCAACAATTTGCGGACTCTTAAACCCATGCAAATAGAGATTTACCAACGACAACCGCACCATGTCGGGCGAAATATCATAACCTCTAAAATTAGTCGCCATCAGCCCCTTCTCATCGGGCGTAAGCGTACTACTCCCCTGAGCATCCAGATTAGACCGCGAAATATGCTTATACGCCGAAATCAAAAAACCCGCCGTACCACAAGCAGGATCAAGAATCACCTCACCCTTTTGAGGGCGCAAAATCTCCACCATAAAATCAATAATATGTCGCGGCGTGCGGAACTGCCCCGCATCCCCCTGCGAACCCAACACCGAGAGCAAATACTCAAACACATCCCCCAATCGTTCCGAATGATCATAGGTAAACCCATCAATCACCTTCAAAAAACTTTTGAGTGTTGCAGCATCTTTGTACGGGACATCAGCGTCTTTTAATATGTCTCGAAACAGTTCAGGAATAGCCGTATTTTCTTGAATCTTACCAAGTCCTTGCTTGTAACTGTCTATCAACTCATGTCCACCCACAGTCGGACTCATCAACTGCGCCCAACCAAACTTCGCAAACTCACCCGCAAAAAAAGTGCGATCGCCCCCCAACTCTTCCACCTCCGCATCCATATCATCCATGAACTTGTAGATGAGTGCGATCGTGATCTGCTCCACCTGAGACTTAGGATCGGGAACTTTCCCCACTAAAATATCACGAGCCGTATCAATCCGCCGTTTGGTATCAGTGTCTAACATTAAAAATCCTTACAATAATCCTTTAAGCAGCAAACCGATCCAACTCCATATAATTTTTAACGTAATTTGGAATCAAATCGCGGTAAGACTTAGGTACAGCCTTAAAATTATCCATCGACAAAACTGCATTTGTCGCTAACTCTTGGTATCTCTTAGTTTCAATGATTTGCCGAATCTGACTATTAGTGACATAAGCTTTAAAGTAATTCTTAATCTCAGGAATTGCTTCCTCTGGCTGATAGGCAGCCACAAAATTAGAAAACTCCTCTTCCAGTAACTCATCCTTTGACTTAAAGCGCGGAATTAAACCAAAGATTTTTTCTAAGATTTCTCGCAAACTCAAACGGCGATCAACCGCCGCCGCTTTACGCAACTTGTCCAATGTATAAAACTGCTCAGGATCATCAAATATTTCTCGATTAACATAATCAATCACCAGATCCCATTGCCCCGCCTCAACCGCCTCAGCAATTAGCCGATTCTCGCGGATCTTCTCCTCAAATTTTTCATAATACAAGCGATCAATCTTCATTCCCTCAAAGCCGATCGTCTCTTCCTTCAGACTCGTGATGATATCTGCACCAAGATGCTCATAGCTATTAATGCCGCCAGTTTCACCACCCGTATTTCCACCATTGTCGCCATTCTCACCTTTATTCTCATTTTTCCGCTTTGGCAAAGCCAACACTTCATCATATTTAAAATCTTTCTCAAAATATTCATAGTTCGCGAAGAAATCAAACAGCTTATAAGCAGTCTTTTCTGGCTCCCGAATACTGCCCTTGAGATCCTCATCTTGCAACTCATTCAAAAAATTATGCCTACGAGTCCCCCGCCCCTTAATTTGGATAAAATCTGTCGGTGAAAAAATTGGACGGAATAACCCCAAATTCAACAAATCAGGGCAATCATAACCCGTCGTCATCATCCCCACCGTCACACATACCCGCGCCTTGCTAGTCAGATAAGTTTCCAAAAAATTCGCCTTGCCGCGTAAAATGTTATAAGTGAAATTACTCGTAGACTGTTGAGCATCCTTAATTTGTGAAGTCATCTGTACCGCAAAGTCCGATTGATATTTATTTGGAAATATCCGATCCGCCATCTCATTCAAAATTTCAGTCAACTTCAGCGCATGATGCTGACTCACCGCAAAAATAATCGACTTCCCAATCTCGCCACTAATCGGATCGCGCAGCGCCCTCTCTAAAAAAGTCTTACAAAAAAGCTGATTAGTCGCAGGTGAAAAAAAGCGCTTCTCAAATTGCCGAATTTTAAAATTCTCTTCCGTTTTTTCGCCTTCTTCATCCGTAAACTCCACCACAAAACCATCCTTAGACAAAAGCTCTGTTGTTACATCAGTTCGCCCATCCACCACCGTCGGCTGAATCAAAAAGCCATCCTTAACCCCATCATTCAAACCATAGCTAAAAGTCGGAATCCCATCCTCACAGCCAAAAGTGCGATAAGTATCCAGCATCACCCGCCGCTCAGATTCACGCGGATCTTTGGTTGTGGGCTTAGCTCGATCAAACTGCTTCAAATAATCCTTCGGTGTCGCCGTCAGCCCCAATTTGTAGCCAATAAAATACTCAAATACCGCCCTTGCATTCCCACCAATCGAGCGATGCGCCTCATCCGAAATCACCAAATCAAAATCCGTCGGCGAAAAGTGATCGAGATATTTATTACCCGTCAGGAATGACTGCACCGTAGTCACCACAACATCCGCCGATCGCCAATCATTACGATTTTCCTTATAAATCACCGTCTTATGGTCATTTTTAAGCAGCAAAATAAAAGCTTTCTCGGCTTGAACCTCTAACTCAATGCGATCGACCAAAAACAACACCCGCCGCGCATTGCCCGATCGCAAAAACAACTTGATCACCGCCGCCGAAGTCAAAGTTTTCCCCGTCCCCGTCGCCATCTGAAACAAAAAGCGATTTTTCCCCGATTGCACTGCATCCTGTAAAGCGGCGATCGCCTGTTTCTGATACCCTCGCAAAAAACGTAACTTATTCTTCTCAATAAAAGCTTCGCGCTCCGTTTGATTAAGCCAACCCGCATTATTACGATAATCAGGAACCTGCGTCAAAGCCACATAATCATTATCGATAATTTCATCCACAAGCTTTTGGCGATCGGGGCTAGACAGATCTTTCTGATAACCCATCACCGAGTCAGGCGTAGGAAAAGCGGCAATGATTTCTGGATTACCCCGTTCCAAATCCCAAAAATAATGCTTATTGCCATTGGATAGAATCACGAAACGGCATTTTTGAGACTTTGCATAATCTCGCGCCTGTTCTTTCCCCACAAGCGGATCAAGATCCCCCGCCTTTGCCTCCAAGACAATAAACGGAGAACCCTTTTCATTTAGCAATAAAAAATCAATAAAGCCCTTGCTTGTCTTCTCAAAATCCTCCCCAAATTCATCCAAATCCAAAGATGTAATCTGAGTCCCCGCCTCAAGAACGATATTCGCAGGCTGTCCCCCTTCCGCAAAAAAACGCCAGCCCGATGACTCAAGCAACTTATTAATCTTGATTCGGGCTGTAGCCTCATTGTCTGTCATTGAAACCACCAGTATCAAACTTGAACACAGATTAATTTTTCTGCGTTATTTGATTATAAAACAACTTGCGATCGCAGTCCTTTGGCAGCAATTCTCATTATGAAAGTAAGCTAGCCAAACCGTGGATATAGGGATATTGTTAATGGCATCATGATGGATGCAAGGCAGGGGCTTTGAAAGAACTAGGCTCGTTTGACACAATTGTAGAATTTTTTCGGCAACAACTAGAATTTTTGCCAGACAAACGTACTGGGAAGAATAGCCGCTATGTGCATGGAAGATTCGGCCCTAAGCGCTTTTAGTGTATTTTTCACTCAAAGTCCATCATTTTTAGCGTACCAGCGCACGATGGAGCAAACAAAAGGGAGGA
>JAYUEW010000108.1:0-8002 GCA_043739045.1 Synechococcales cyanobacterium | reverse complement strand
TACAGGCTCTAAATTTTTAGCTTGTTTATAACTCACGTTCAATTAGCTGAATTTATATCTATTGTACAACTTTATTCGACTTTCGCAGGAGGTCTATTGTTTCTCATCAAAATCCATGCAAAAACTAATTGTTCAAGTTAGGACATCAGATAGCCTTCTTGACTTATTGAGAGCGCAGAAATCAGGCTGTTGGGTCATAGCTCAAGGCAAAGAGCAAGAAATAACCCATGTTGAAGTTGTCAGCTTCGATGGCTCTCAAAAAATAGAGGCTTGTTTTAATGCAAATTCTAGTGAGCGTCTTGATGATGGACGCTTAATCATTGCATTTACAGATGCTTGTATTAGGAATTGTTCCATTAGTTTTGATAGTCGTAATCCTGTCCGATATTTCTAAAACACAAGGTTAATAGGAAATGACTAAGCCCGTTGAGCAACCCGTACAACTATCCCGGAAAGCCACAATTGGTTTTTGGGTAGGAACAATTTTGCTTTTTAGCTTCATGCTAGCGAAGTGTTCTGAAGAGCCAGGAGTGAGCGCCGCTCAAAGAAAAAGATACGATTCTTGTATGCTTGAAAAGGGTAGGCTCGGAGTTGGGATAATTAAGGCAGATAGTGTTTGTGCTTATTGGAAGAGAGCAAATCCCTGACTCGGAGTTTCTATCTAGCAAAATTAGACATATTTAATTCAGAATAACCATGAAAACAAAGCAAAACCCACTGACTGTGGTAATTCTAATCGGAGTTGCTATTGGAGCACTATTTTTAGTATCACACACTTACTTGAGTATGACTGAAGGCTCTAGAAAGGCTGAGGAATCTGCAGAAGATGTTAGGAAGTCCCTCCGTGATCTTGATAAGGCTGAGGCTGAGGCTGAAAGGCAAAAAGAGAGGAATTCTAGACGATAGAGCCGATTGATGTATGGAGCGGGTAGTCCCACTAGAGCTTTTAGGGATTGTGATGAGCGGTGTTGCTTGGACGCAGAAGATCTAAAGGCTTGCAATACTGAGGCTAGTTCACTACTAATTCTATGAAATATCCTCTCTCCACACGGTCTCAAAACCTGTTTCTGGTAGCGAAGCTATCAAGTTAACCCAAGCCATTCAGAGCGGCGGACATCTTGCTAATGAAGTTGCCCTCGCTCTGATGAAGAAAATTGCCGATCGTCCAAAAAGAAAAACGTATTTCTAGATTTAGTTCATTTAGCATTTCGTCTAGTGTTTGAGAATTACGATCGCCCCCAACTTTTTACCGATCGTCAACTCATTGTATTTCGAGACTCGGCTCGGACTAATCGGTTGATACTTTTATCGAAACGATCGGTTTGTTTTCCAAAAATACGATCGGTTGAAATCAAACTTGAAATCGTCGATCGGTAAATCATTGAAAAGTAATTCCAAATTTAAGAGAATTTTACAACCTTTCAGGAATCACAAAATTTATCAAAAAAGGGACTGGAATCAGCCGATCGTACAGATCAACCTATCCAGTCCCTTACTACAATTGATAAATCAGACTTATCTCAACACCGGAGCCGATTCAGCCAAGGCCGTTGTTTCAGATTTCTGTGCAATTAATACCGGATTACTCCCGCGAATTCGAGCCACAATTTGCGACGTTTTAGTATCGTAAATTTGAGTTAAGAGCTTGGGATAGAAGCCAATGCCAATGATGGGCACGAGTAAACAGGCGATGATAAATACCTCGCGAGGTTCAGCGTCAATCAGCGCTTCGTGGGACGTAAGTTCTTTATTCTCAGGACCATAGAAAATCTCGCGTAGCATCGATAGCAGATAGATTGGGGTTAAAATGACCCCGATCGCCGCCAAAATTACCATGATGATTCGGAAGGTCAGCGAGTAGGCATCACTCGTCGCAAACCCAATGAAAATCATCAGCTCGGCCACAAAGCCACTCATTCCCGGCAACGCCAACGACGCAAGGGAACAAGCCGTGAACATGGAGAAAATTCTCGGCATCTTCTGCCCGATCCCACCCATTTCATCCAGCATTAAAGTATGAGTCCGATCGTAGGTTGACCCGACCAAGAAGAACAAACTCGCCCCAATCAGCCCATGGGAAACCATCTGTAAAATTGCACCACTCATCCCCAAATCCGTAAACGAGGCGATGCCAATCAAGACAAACCCCATGTGAGAAATGGACGAGTAAGCAATTTTTCGTTTTAGATTTCGCTGGGCAAAGGAGGTGAGCGCCGCGTAAATGATATTAATCACGCCCAAAATAATCAATGCAGGCGCAAAGACCGCATGGGCCGCTGGCAACATCTCCACATTCATCCGAATCAAAGCATAACCGCCCATCTTCAGCAGAATTCCTGCAAGCAACATGTGGACCGGAGCCGTCGCTTCGCCGTGGGCATCCGGTAGCCAAGTATGCAACGGAATAATCGGCAGCTTGACTCCGTAGGCAACCAGAAAGGCCGCATAAATCCAGAGCTGGAACTGTACCGGATAGTCCTTTGCCATCAAGGCTTGCATGTCAAAAGTCACGGTATCGCCATAAAAGGCCAAGGCCAAGGCCCCAACCAAGATGAATAGCGATCCTCCAGCGGTGTAAAGAATAAACTTCGTCGCCGCATAGAGGCGCTTTTTACCGCCCCAGATCGACAGCATCAAATACACCGGAAGCAGCTCTAGTTCCCAAGCTAGGAAAAACAACAGCATGTCCTGCACCGCAAAGACCATGATTTGGCCGCCGTACATCACAAGCATCAAGAAATAAAACAGCTTCGGCTTGTAGGTAATGGGCCAAGAGGCCAAAATCGCCAAGGTAGAAATAAAGCTGGTCAAAATAATGAGCGGCATCGACAACCCATCCGCTCCAACCGACCAGTTCAGATCAAGCTGCGGCACCCAGGGATAGCGTTCAAAGAGCTGCATTCCAGCATCGTGGAAGTCGAACCCCACGCAGAAGGCCGCAACCGTCATCACAAAATTAATCAGCCCGACCGTCAGGGCATACCAGCGAACCGTCTTCCCGTCTTTGTCAGGAATTATCGGGAGCAAAAGCGACGCTGCGATCGGAAATAGGATGAGCGTCGTCAGCCAGGGAAAGTTAGCTGTCAACATGAGTATCGGAGGGGAGTGAGGTGAGCAAGCTACAAATAAATGATTTTTTGCGGATAGGACAATTCTAAACAGAGAGACATGATCCCCACCCAAAATCGCAGGACTTCTTCACCATTCATACATTGCGTTACATTTGCTCGATAGGATGATGTAGGTTTTGAGATCACAGTTGCGAAATTAGCGTTCTGAAATCACAAGTTATCTGTTTTAGGTTAAAGAGGCGCGTCATGCAGTTGGAATTTGTCCCCGTTGAAGATTTTTATTTTGAATTAACTTTAGCCGTCAAGACCTTAGAAGAAATCGAAAACCCTGAACTCGCGAAGCAAATTGGCCAGATTCTCAAGGATCGCTATGGTCAATGTTCGACCGTTGCTGCTGCGAGTCAAAACACTTACAACTATGTGTTCCAAGTTCCCGACGTAGACAATTCTCCGTTCCATCGGCTGGTGGTATCGATCGCAGATTGGGGCAACAAACTGCGGCTCTCGTCCGACTATGGCTGGAAATTAAATGAAGAACATCGGGCTGAAAAGAGCGATCGGTTCTCAGGACGTGACGAGTTTAACCAAACCTTCAAAACTCACATTGCTGAAGTGTTAGGGGTGACGTTTTAAAGAGTTAAGGCTTTAAGAGCTTGGTTTGCGGTCGTCCTTCCCCTGAAGTCGATCGCAGTTTTTCGTTTAACAAATTCAGTTCTTGTTTTTCTTTGTTGAGGACACGAATCCGTTGGGACAGAATTTTAATAATATTGACGGCGATTCCTGGCGTTTCTTCGATCGCTGCAAAAACATGCTGCTGGGTCAGTTCGAGGCAAACGGTTTCTTCTAGTGTCGTCGCTGAAGCCGATCGCATTTCAGCATCAAATAACGCCATCTCCCCAAAAAAACCTTCGCGAGAATGTTCTTGTAAGATCCGATCGCCTAGATGAATTTTGATCTTGCCTGATGCGACAATAAACATCGATCGGCCTTCTTCATTCTGGATAAAAATTTGCTGTTTGGCCTTGAACGTTCGCTCTTCCATTACGGGCACTAAACGGATCAAGAAATCCTCCCGGAGTTCCCGAAACATATCGACTTTGCGCATTAAAAGTAATCGATCAAAAAGATTCAGCATCTAACGATTTTATTGTTTAGCTACTTTAAACGATTTAAAGGACGATATCCAAAAATCTCGGTCTGGGGAATATCTCCCACTTCATCTTCAGGTGCTGGGCGAATGGGCGCAACTCTCTCAGAGCGAACTTGGTATTCTTCCATCCATATCTGAACTTGACGACGCAGGAGGGGATCGGTATCATTCTGCATCCGTGGAAGGACTTTCAAAAAGGCACCTTTCATCTGGCCGCGCTGTTCGGCATTGTAAAGATACAGCATGGCTGACTCTCGTAACAAACTACTCCCTCCGCGCAATCCTGACAACACTTGCTCCCGTTCCAAGGCCCAACCCTCCGATCGAACTAAATGGAAGCAACAAGCCGCTACCCAATCGGATAGAAAATGCCGTAAGTCTAACACTTGCTTAATCCGATCGAGCGGTTCGAGAGGCTGATAATTAAGGCTGGAACTTAGGCTTTGGAGTTGAAGTTCTAGACCAATTTTCTCTCGACGGCTGAGTTTCCATTGAGCCACTTTGGGCACCTTGGTTTGCACTAGAACTGCTGCTTTGGCGTTTTTTTTGCTACGTCGGCTTTGTTTTTTGCGAGATGGCGCTTCGGAGGCTTTGTTGCCCAGAGCCATACTATTTTCTAAAATCACCAGCAATGCGCGCTTTTGGGGAATATCGACCTTGGTATCCAAAATCTCTAAACCCTGAGCTATATCGTCCGAGAAGCCCGATTTCAGGCTATAGGCTGCCGCTTGAATTGCTTCAGATTCATAGAGAAACTGCATTAATAAGAAAATACGATCGACAGCATCGCTTTGAACACCTTGGAGCGATCGACATAGCATTTCTTCGAGATCTCGTGATTTCACCCGTCCCGTAATGTCTAAGATTGCCGCCGTCACTTGACCAATCAACATCAAATCCTGTTCGAGTAAGGCTTCAATCTCAGCACGACCTAAGGCATCGGCAATGGCATCCGTGCCGTTCGTATTTTGAATTTTGACCAAGGCTCGCAGGATATTGGTCCGATCGTTGCTCCACCGAATTGGAAGCTGCTGGAGTAGAAAATCAATGGCCTCCGGTGATCCGACTTGACCAATAATGTCCCAAGCTACTGTCCGAACGGCTTCACTTTCGCGCCAGTTTTGGGCTAAGGGCTGTAGCCAAGGCAGAGCTTCGTCCTCTAAAAGAATAAAAGCTTTAGTGGCGGCACCACGGGTTTCAGGCTGGCGTAAGCCTTCGACTAGGGACGGGTAACATTTCTCAAAATGGGTGGCCGCCACAACATCTAGAACCGCACACCGCACCTCTAGATCCGTTTCCTGTTTAACAATTTCTAAAATGTAAAGCTGAAGCGCCTGCAAATATTTAAGATTACGAATCGCTGCGCAACTGGCTTGCCTTTCATCCTGACTATGATTCGTCAACATCAGTCGCAACAAATTAGTGGCTTTCGCCCGTTGGTTTCGATCGCCAAATTCCAACAACAACACCGAAGCCGTCGCCCGAACCATGGCTGGAGCTTGGGGACTAAGGTAATCGAGTAATTGTTGAACATTGCGGCCTGGATCCGCATGATAGATATATCGCAAGGCAGCAGCTACCACAGTGTCCGGCTGTTGGGGGGTAATCAGGCGACTGACAGCGATCGCATACTTAGCATCAGGTTCATGTTGCATCACGCCCAAAACACGACATTTCGCCACTTCGGGCAGCCGTTGTAACATTGGGACTAGAATGTCTAGCGCACTTTGGGGATCAACTTGCAGCAGCAATTCCACACAGCCCATTTGAGATTCTTCCATCCCCGGCTGACTCAACGCACTGATGGCGGCCCGTTTCAGCTCTCGCAGTGCCGATTCACTCGTTGTGCGCCCCGCTAATAAATCTTGCCGCGCACTCAAAATCAAAATTTCAGCATATTGACGACGCAGCACATAAATGACGGCCAGCCAAACGCCAGCCAACACCACCAAAATCATAAAAATTGCCCCGCGCCAGTAGCTTCCAAGGGTTTGCTGCCACCCAAAGGAAATCAAACCTAGTAATAAGATTCCGGTGATCCCATTTGCGATCGGTTCGGCATTGCCTCTCACACTGGTCTGAACGATGGTGCGTAATCTTTGAGGGACGGGTTGAAACAGAACGGGTCCGACACTGGCGAGTAAGGTGAAGTGAAACAATTCGTAGAGAAATTTCAATAGAACAATGGACCAAAAAATCATCGCTCCGGAACTAATGCTTTGCACCTTCACGGCAAAGACCGGAAACAGGCTCGGGACCGTGCTAAGGATCGCCACTAATCCACCAACCGTCACCATCAAGGTCGGCAAAATTCCCGTTGTCCCGAATACTCCCAGCTTCTCAATCACCCACCGTGATGCAAACCACTGAACAATTAACTCAAAAATTCCCAAAACACCTTGAAAAATCCCCAAAAAGCTGGCAATCCGCTCACTTTGATTTTGAGGTTGACCCAGCCGATTGAGAAAGGTCATCGGACCCATGGATTCCAGCTCTTTAGAGAATTGGAAATCTAACAGCAGAAAAATCATTTCGGCCAACACAAAAAACAGCAAGAGCATCCAGCGATAGTTCATCGTTTGCCCTTGTAGCACTTGACCTGATTCCTGATTGGCTAACTCGCGGCGACGGAGCGTGGTGTCAAAAAATCGAGATTGCTTGCGGGTGATGTAGAACAAAATCATTGATCCCAGCAGCATCATGCTGAAGGCAGTCATCGTCACACCAGACAACCCAAACCGATCGGACACTAAGGGCAATAAAAAGCCACTGACCGCATCCGCAACCAACACGCCACTGCTAATTAATGGATAGGTCCGCCGCAGTTCTCGTACATTAAAAAGCTGGTTGGCAGTAATCGTCGTATTTGTATCATTCAGGACATAGACCACCTGAAGCCACAGACGCATACACAATACAACGGCTTTAAAGACAGCAAATCCACCGATCGTCGCCCCTAATGGCAAAATCAACCCCTGCTGAAATGCCAACACGGGTAGCGCCATCATCACCGACACTAGGACGATCACCCAACGTAGGGGAATAATCGATTGCACCAATCCGTAAAGAAATCCTAGAAAAATACTGAGGATGGTGCTAGATAAATAAATCAGCGGTAGTGTATCCGCGCTGTACTCTGCTAAAAACAGCGCAGAGGCGGTCGCTTCTAGCCACAAAACTCCTACCGAGGTGGCCGCATAGAACAAAAACATCCAGAATGTTCGGCCCGACTCTTCCGATCGCAAATTCACGATACGCAGCGCCCGACTCAATAAATTGTCGCGTTGGAAGTTTTGACTAGTAGTCATAGGGAGAAATGATGAAGTGCCAAGTCAACCGATCGTCGCAAGACTATCGTTAATGTACCCATTAGGCTCCCATGATATTAAAAAAGCTGGCGATCGCCAGCTTTTCCATAGATTTGCTTCAGGTTGAGCCTTTCTACAAGAATATTTTCAACCGGACTACGAAGTTGGATTACTTCTTCGGAGCCATAAGCATCATCATGTTACGGCCTTCTTTTTTAGGAGTCTGCTGGATTTCAGCAACCTCTTGAAGATCCGTTGCCATGCGCTTAAGAAGTACTTCAGCTAAGTCACTATGCTGAATCTCTCGTCCTCTGAACATAATAGTCGCCTTAACCTTGTCTCCGGCCGCCAAGAAACGTTGAGCCTGAGAAAGACGCACTTTATAATCGTGCTCCTCAATTTTGTAGCGCATCTTGACTTCTTTTACGTCAACAGTATGCTGCTTTTTCTTGGCTTCCTTTGCCTTTTTCTCT
>JAYUEW010000107.1:0-4712 GCA_043739045.1 Synechococcales cyanobacterium | reverse complement strand
GTACCACGTAGTCCCCGGTGAAGTTCTTTCAACCACACTCAAATCGGGTAAGGTCAAGACTGCTGAAGGTAATACGGTGAATGTCTCAGTCCAAAAAAGCGGTGTAACAATCAATAAGTCCAAGGTGACTGCCGTTGATGTTAAAGCCAGTAACGGGGTGATTCATGTGATCGACACCGTATTGATGCCTTCTCGCTAGACTTGATTACGTTCTGCGGCAAAATCAATGAATCTGGGAAGATTGACTTGAGTATTTACGGGTATTCATAGGTTCTTACGAGTATTCACAAGGATTTGAGTCAGCTTGAATTGATAGAATTATCTGGGGATGCTCGATCGGGTATCCCCATTTTTATGAATGAATGTCTAGTTTTAATATGCCGGGTTCTGATATGTCTATTGTGCTTACCGCGTCGCTGATATTGCATTCTCAGCATCTTCTCAACAGTTTCAAGACTCTGACGGGTCATGAGTTAATCGATCGGACTCCATCTATTGAAATTCAAGCCAATAATTTATTTAATGCCAACTTTGTAATAGTTTCCCACGATACTCAGCCGAACCCAGTTTTTAATTACGGCAATCAAACAGCATTAAATCTATGGGAATTCGATTGGGAACATTTCGTTCAACTTCCATCGCGCCTTTCCGCTGAACCGATGGCTCAAATCGATCGCGATCGATTACTGCTTGAAGCTAAAAATAATGGCTATATTCAAAATTATAGCGGTGTTCGGATTTCCCGCACAGGCAAACGATTTTGGATTGAAAATGCCACGATTTGGACAGTAACCGATCGCCACGGGAACGATATGGGTCAGGCTGCAACATTCTCGAAGTGGTCGCCGATCGCAAAAGAAATTACATCATAGTTGAGGGCAAATGTTTGAACTAGAGTTCATTCATAAGATTAAACAGTTCTCCTGAAAAATGATAGGGCGGGAGTTCTTCACTGATTTTCCAAATCCATTGGTTTTTAGGTTGATTTGTACGATCGGATTCTCCCATTTCCGTTTGCCAACGCTCCAGACTTGATTCCAAATCGAAATTCCGATCGCACAATAACAAATAATGATCCACCGCTTTTTCAAACACTTGGATTCCCCGATCGGAGAGTTGTTGTAAGAGCAATGTCCGATCGCGATCGAGATATTGTTCTATGAATTGCTGTTGTTGGGATTGTTCTTTTTTCGCAAGGAAGTATGCACGTCCCTTAAGCTCAGCGGGAATCGGTTTCATTTCGGCTTGGGTAGCGGATAGTTTAAGACTGATTTCAGCCTTATTGTTTAACGCATCGATCGCCTTTAAATATCCAATTTGATTTTTCTCAAGATGCTGAATGAGAGCCTGTTCTGACGCAAATTCAGTCCCAAATCGTAACGGTAAAATAGTTTGAATGGCAAAAACTGACAACAATACCCGATCGTGACTGACGATCGCCTCGATCAATGCCGCCTCAGAATTAGCACAAGCCTGCGCTGGAAACCCGCTTTCTACAATGGCTGCCAGTTCACCTGATTCTCGCCAGCTTAAATCACCAGCAATTCCATTAATCTCGCTGATTGCTAACATTTCGATCGCACTGCGATGCACTAGGCCATAAAGATACATGGTTCAAATCCAGAATACAAATGAGTCATCATTAAATAACCATGACTGAGGAAGTTTAAGCCTACAATAAAATATAACCCCAATTCATTCCCATACCCAATGGCCGATCTGACAGTCATCTATGAAGCAGGCGTACTTCGCCCCACAGATCCCCTCACCCTTCGCGAAGGCCAATGTCTTAAAATTCGGATTTTAGAAATACATCCTCCCGAACTGTCCCTAGCTGAAGCCCTTGCTCCTCTTATTGCCTCAAACGCTTTAGTTGATCCGTCATCCGATCCGTCTGATTCTTTCTAATTATCCTAATCATTGCAACCATTCTTATGAATACTCCCATAACGTTTAAACAGTTTATGATCTTCGGACTATTAGCGATTCTCCTAGTGCTTGGATTCAATTCTGCGATCGTCATGAACCCAGGACAAGCAGGCGTATTAAGCGTTCTAGGAAAAGCACAGCCAGAGGTATTACTCGAAGGATTTCACCTGAAACCACCCCTGATTTCTAATGTTGATATTTATGACCTTACGGTTCAGAAATTTGAAGTCCCCGCCCAAAGTTCAACTAAAGACTTGCAAAATCTAACCGCGAGTTTTGCCATCAACTTTCGCTTAGATCCAATCAAAGTCGTAGATATTCGCAGAACCCAAGGCAGTTTGCAAAACATTGTCTCCAAAATCATCGCGCCCCAAACCCAAGAATCATTCAAAATAGCCGCAGCCCGTCGCACCGTCGAAGAAGCGATCACTCGCCGCGATGAATTAAAAGAAGATTTTGATCAAGCCCTAGGCGCAAGACTCGACAAATACGGCATCATTATTTTGGATACCAGTGTCGTCGATCTAGAATTTTCCCCCGAATTTTCCAAAGCCGTCGAAGAAAAGCAAATTGCTGAACAACGCGCCCAACGTGCCGTCTATGTGGCTCAAGAAGCCGAACAAGAAGCGGAGGCCAACGTTAACCGTGCAAAAGGACAAGCCGAAGCCCAACGATTGCTGCGGGAAACCCTAACGCCAGAACTATTGCAAAAGCAAGCGATCGAAAAGTGGGATGGTAAATTTCCTCAAGTCATGGGTGGCAATGGTGCGCTGCCGTTAATCAATCTCGATACCACCAAACTTTCGGCTCAATAAAGACCCGTAATTGCGCTGAGTGCTTCAACACTGAAACCAAGCACTTAGCGCGATCGCCAACCCATCCGCCGCATCATCCGGACGCGGGATTTTTTCAAGCCCCAACTCCCGCATCACAGCTTCCTGAACATCTTGTTTCTCCGCATTTCCGTGTCCCGCGACCGCTTGCTTGATTTGGGCTGGGGTAAATTCAACGATCGGTAAATTATGTTGAGCCAACACCAACAACAACACCCCGCGAGCCTGAGCGACCAAGATTGTATTTCCCATTTTATAAAAGAAAAGCTTTTCGATCGCAACCAGATCCGGCTTCACCATCTCCACCAAGCTATGCAAATCGTCATGGAGCATAACGAGACGTTTTCCCAAATCTTCCCCGGCAGGAGTCTGAATCACCCCATAATCCAGCACTTCCACCTTTGCCGCTTGTCGTCCAACAGCAGGCACACAGCTCAACGCCCCAAATCCTAACGTCGCCAGCCCAGGATCCAAGCCCAAAATTCGCTTTGCCATGTCTTCCATTAATTCAGCCCATGACTTCATCAAAACTCTATCCTGAGGGCGACGCTAAATCACTAAAAAGACGATTATCACCCTAGTAGTGGTAAAAAACTACCATCTTTCATTTTATTCTCATCTGTTGTTCCTGTCACTTCAAGTTGCTTGCCCATTCACTTACAGTATTGTTGCCGTCGTATAGCGATTGCTAGACCTACATCAGAACGCAATCTAAACAATTGAACAATAGGAATTCCTAAAGGTGAAGCCCGTGAATCATTTAGCATTAGCCGCAATATGATCTAGATCCCGTACAATTAATCACCAACAAATATCTATCTCCAGTCAAACTTTGTCATGTCTAACGAACAGTTCAGCCTTTTTGATGTAGCCTCCGATGATAGTCCTGATGTAAAACCAGCCAAAACCAAGACTAAAAAGCCCGCCGAAGTGATATTTGACCCGGCGACCTTTGATGCGGCACTGATCCCGACCACTAGCAAAATGCCAATTCCAGCCGGAACCTACGACTCAATGGATGGAATCCAGGTTCACTGTAGTGAATGTCAACGGTGCGAACTCGGCGCAACTCGAACTAATGCAGTTGTGAGTCGAGGAAACCCAAATGCGTCAATTTTGATTATTGGAGAAGGGCCAGGAGAGAATGAAGACCTTCAGGGCAAACCATTTGTAGGCAAGTCTGGACAGCTTCTTGATAAGATTCTGCAATCTGTTAAATTGACCGAAGAAGATGTATTCATTTGCAACATTGTTAAATGCCGTCCGCCTGAAAATCGTAAACCCAGCAAAGACGAAATGGAGGCATGTCGCCCCTATCTGATGGAGCAAATTCGGCTCGTGAATCCTAAAATTATCATTATGACGGGAGCTTCTGCGATCGAAGGACTGTTCCAAGAAAAATCCGTCGGCATCACCAAAATTCGCGGTCAATGGCGAGATTGGGAAGGACGCGCCTGTATGGCAATTTTTCATCCCTCTTATCTATTGCGGAATCAATCTCGCGATCAAGGCAGCCCAAAATGGCTAACTTGGCAGGACATGCAAGCGGTACGTCAGAAGTATGACGAGTTAAACGCTGAAGAAGAGTTCTAACCCTGTGTTTCTCCGATTTGACGATCGGCACAGTTCTAGCTATGGTGTCGAAGAAAACTGTTCTACGCAACGAATAAATAACTCCATACCCAAAGCTAGAGCGGTTTCATCGATATTAAAATGTGGATGGTGGTGGGGAAAGGTCAAGCCCCGATCGGCATTGGCAGAACCCAGAAAGAAATAACAGCCCGGTACTTCTTGCAGAAAATAGGACATATCTTCGCCGCCCATCGTCTGACAATGAGGCGTGACCCGATCGTTGGGTATCAAGGGGTTGGACATTAAAGAATCAGTATCGGCCACCACGTCCAAGGCAACATTTCGGACCAATTCTGTAATCCGAGGATTATTAATCAA
>JAYUEW010000106.1:0-22048 GCA_043739045.1 Synechococcales cyanobacterium | reverse complement strand
GGTGCGACAACTCCTATTGTCAAACGTGCAACTCGTCAACGGGTTACAGCTCGGGCACGCGTGAGTGAGTAATTGATTAATTAAAAGCACCGATCGGGTTGACTAAATTTGTTTTGCGAAATGCGGCAGATTGGTTGAGTCGATCGGTGCTTTTTTTATGCGGAGTTGACGGCACTAAAAAATCCTGGAAGCTTCAGACCTATATTCCGCCCTTTAGACATCACAAACAGCGCCAAAGCACTGTATTCTTCGGTGCTTTGGCGCTGCAATCCAATTTACTGCCGGGTGGACTGGGGGAGGATATTTTTTAGAAGTCGCATTAATCTTATCGAAAATAGCTCCTAAGCCGCAGTCTGCTGCTCATCTAGACGTAACAGACGACGATAGAAGGATTGAGAAAAGTCTGAAATGCGGCTACGACGGTAGGTGAAAATCACATCAATCAAAAAGTCTACAAACTCAAAGTTTGCCAACATGACTTCGTAGCTCAAATCCGCATTCCCATCGAACTGAATCCGACAACGACAGAGATCCGCTGGTAAGTTTGAGATGCTCCAAGTCGCGATGAATGGTATGCTTTCGCCGCCCTCAATGTTGCGTTGGCCTTCTAGGTTTCCGCGTTGATATAAGCTGATGGCAAAGGGCAGAATTTGCTTTTTGCTAGCTTGGGGATAGTAGGGGGCGTATACTCCACATTGAGGAGCAGGAGCGGGGGTGAGCTTTTCAATAGACATGGATTTTATGGCTTGTGGTTTTTCAACTGACTCAGGCGGTTGATCTGAAATAAATTGTGTTGGACTGATAGCATTTAGGGTGTAATTAACATCCCCCGATCGCTATTTCCCCTTCACATTAAGTCGCACCCTGTATTAAGCTGCACCTTTACATTAAGTTATACCTCTAGATTAAAACGCGCCGCGCCGAATCAGGATTTATTTTCTGGCAATTTTCCCGAAATCCAATAGTTCACCATCACCTGACCGAAGGCCCAAGCATTCCGATCGGGCGGTCCTGCTACATCTAGTAATAGTTCTACCAGTGGTCGTAAATCGAACGACATCAGATCTCGCCGTCCATTACTCAACAGTGTAAACAGATCATAAGCCATTTGAACCTTTCCCAGTACCAACGGTAGATGTTCCAACGGGACTTGGGTGGCGAGTAAGGCTCCTAGTGCAGGAGATCCAGTGGTAGCGGTAGAGAGGAAGTTCAGAATAGGCGTTTTTAATAATGCGGTGAGACCTTGGGTAGTGGTCATTTGGAAACAGTATCGATCGATGATTTGGGCGGCGGCGACGGTTTTCGCCTCCCGACTTAAGAGAAACCGTGCCAACCGATCGCGTTTAGCTGGTTCCAAGCAATCCATTAATGCCACTGAAAGATCGTCCTGTCCCCAAGCCGCTCGATCGCTATCCCAGGTCACCAATGGCAGAATCTTCGCATTGAGTAGGGTTGCCCGATAGTTGATGGCTTCTCGAATTGATATTTCTTTAGGTCGATTCCCCGATCGCCAGTCATAGGGCGGTTCCCATTCTCGAATGGGACGCAATCGATCGACTTGGTTAACGACAACAATAGTGGGAAGCGCTTTGAGTGATTTGAGAAAATCTAAATCCATTTGCAATGCCGGATCAAGCGCTGGTGTCACCAAGAGCAACCCATCACAGGTTTCTGCATGGTGCAACACTTGATCTCGAAGGTGGTCACGATCAACTTGCTCATAACCGGGCGTATCCCAAAGCTGAAGTCGATCGTCGCCTATTTCCCATGCATAACTCTGAATCTTGTCAGTGCTAGGCAGCGCATCGACAATTGCCTTTGGTTGGGTGAAAAGCGTATTAATCACGCTACTTTTGCCCGCGCCTGTCCGCCCAATGACTAAAAGATTAATCGGCGCTTGCTCCACAACACTGGCGGGTTGAGCCAAGACTATGGCTTCTCGTAGGGTCTGGGTTTCGGGTCGCGAGTTTATAATCGATTTTGCCTCAGCCCTAGCCTCTACGACCGACGGTCTTATCCCTGTTGTGCCGCCGTAAAGGGCGATCGCTTGTCGGGCGAGATTTCGTAGGACGGCTTCGCGTAAAAGCTGGCTTAAATTACCAATGAGTTCTTGATTAGCGCGGCTATTGAGACCACTCGTCGCCGTGTTGGTAATCGCTACCGCCGGATTAATCACCCACCTAGCCCATTGCCAAAGCTGCCAAACATTGCGGGCCGATGGCGCAAATTTTTGATACACCTCATAGCCCTCATAGGCTTGGGCTACGGTCAATCGACCCAAAACGGGAGAAAGCTTGGTCATCCACTGGTCCAGGTCGTCAACCGTCCCTCGCAGCAACTCGTAAGCTTGTGGCACATATATGTTGAGTAATGGCTGTTTGGCATCGGGCGCGTAAATAGACGCGATCGCTCCAATTAACCCCAAACATCGCCTCCAAAACTGCGGCCAGTCTTCCCATAGGGGCAAATCCTCTTGGGTCAGGGCCAAGACCTTGCTCAACTCAGCATCCGATTGCTCTGCCTTCGACCCCGCACCTGTCGCCCCATCAATCGCGGGTAACGTCTCGGACAATTCTGCGATCGCATCTTCTAATTCCGTCACCACGGGCCGAGTCCACCGAACCAACAACCACCGCCACCCCACAAATACCAATCCTACGATGGCCCAGATCCAGCTCAATCCCCAGCCATGAATCTGAATGGCTGCACTAACAAGCAAAAACGTGATCACCAACGCGATCGGCGTAATCAACACAATCCATTGCCAGCGATGCAGCTTCACCATCACCATCCCTCTACAGAAGATGCCTTCACTTTACGGGAACTGTAGGGGACATTTTGTCCAATTCAACAATCCAGAGCTTCGTAACAATTTCTCAAGAAACGCTTTACAAATCGCAATACTTAATATATATTTGCATACAGAGACGCAACGAGCGCACCTCACAGCGTCAAGCACAACACTTCAGGAGTTACACCATGAGAACCGGATCTATTAAAGACGACCAAGGATTAGGTAATAACTTTGCTGTCGAGCCTGCAATAACCTATGTTCAAGGTACTGAGTCCCAGTTTGGCTTCAATGCAAGCTCTGAGATGTTGAATGGCCGCCTCGCGATGATTGGTTTCGTCAGCGCCCTAATCCTTGAAGCAATTACTGGTCATGGTGTAATTGGCTTTTTGACTAGCCTTTAAGATTTTATAGTCCTGGTATCATTGCCTCATAGACAGATTTAATGTTTCTGAATCTGTTGAGGAATATAGAATTAAGAGAGCTGTGAAAAGTTGATTTCACGGCTCTCTTTTTATGTTTTCTGGTTCTAATTTTAATTGATTGTTTCTCTGGAATACGCTCCGAGTGCGTGGTAGCTAAAACTATCAGGTATGGACTTCAAACAATTTAGAGCCGATCGCATCTCCACTTATTCTTTGATTTGGGTCTATCCCATAAGCTGTGCGAGGACTTTTTATGATGCGACTTCACCAATCAGCCCAACTCTTTTCCATCGCTCAACGCGGGGTAAAGGGATTAATCGGACCATTAGCTCTAGCTGTGGCCCTTACACCGATCGTGCCAACCCTTCAACAGCAGGGATCTACAATCTCCATTCAAGCACCAATCTTGGCGGCGATCGCAGGTCCGAAGAGTGAAATGGTTCGCTTGAAAAAATCTAACAAACGCTGGATTGAAATTAACTTATCTACTCAAAGACTGATTGCTTGGCAAGGCAAAGCCTGGGTTGATGCTCGGATCATTTCCAGCGGCAAAAGCTCAACTCCTACCCGCACCGGAGTATTTGCGATTCAAACTATGTATCGCACCACTGCCATGAGCGGCGAAGGCTATTCCGTTCCCGATGTGCCTCATGCTATGTTTTACGACGGGGGTTATGCAATTCATGGCGCATACTGGCACAACAGCTTCGGCACTCCCGTCAGTCACGGCTGTGTCAACATGTCAGAAAGTGCCGCCCAATGGTTGTTTAGCTGGGCAAACGTCGGCACGCCCATCGTAATCCACAACTAAACCTATTCTCCCTTCACTACTCTCCCTTCGGTCTTACCGTCAGAATGCCTAACGCATCGGTTGGTAAGTATTTACGAGCAGCGGCTTGAAGGGCTTCGGGGGTAATGCTGCGAATACGATCGGTGTAATTAAATGCGGGTTCTAAATCACCCAAAATAGAGTGATAGTAGCCATAGAGATTAGCCCGATCGCTCGGAGTTTCGTTGCTGAAAATAAACTGGTTCGCCACTTGGGTGCAGATTTTTTCAAGATCCTTGGGGTTCACCAGTTCTTGCTGGAGTTGTTTAATGTGTCCTAGTAGTGCGGCTTCGACAACGTCTAAGTTCTCTGTTGGCAATGTTGCAGATAGGGTGAATAATCCTTGATACTGATAGCTCATATTGCTCGCGCTAACCCCAGAAACAAGGCCACGCTTTTCTCGTAGGTCTTGAATAAGTCGTGCCGTGCGTCCTTGGCTAAGAACGGTTGCAATAATGTCTAACGCGTAGGTTTCTTCCAGATTCATTAATCCCGGTACGCGCCACATCAGCATCAAACGGGCTTGTTGAAGACTCACATCTTCATACTCCTGACGAACAATATCAGTATAAACTGCATCAACCGCGAAGTCATGGGGCCGATCGTGTTCTGTTTTTGCTGACCAGCCGACGGTATCAAGACTTTTTTCAACGGTCGCAATGAGTTGATCAACAGGCAAGTTACCAACGGCAACAGCAGTTACGGCACTGGGATGATACCACTGTTGATGAAACGCTTGCATTTGCTCTGGTCTCAGGGTTTCGATGACGGAAGTGGGTCCGAGAACCGGGCGATTGTAGGGGAGCGTATCAAAACCGAGTTCGACTAAACGTTGGTAATTTCTACGGCGAGGGTTATCATCCGATCGGCGGATTTCTTCCAGTACCACATTGCGCTCGCGATCGAATCCATCAGCAGGAATAGCGGGATTAAGTAACACGTCGAGCTGCAATGGTGCGAGATCTGCAAAGTCTTGGGGGGCTGTGGTGATGTAGTAATGGGTATAGTCCTGACTGGTAGCGGCATTCGTAACGGCCCCCCGTGACTCGATACGCTGCTCGAATTCGCCACTTTTTAGCCGATCGGTCCCTTTGAAGATCATATGCTCTAGAAAGTGGGCCATGCCGTTGATTTCATTGCTTTCAAGGACGGAGCCGACATTGAGCCAAAGGTTGAAGTTAATAGCATCGACGGGAAGCTGTTCAGCAATGATGGTCATTCCGTTGGAGAGCCGATGAATGATGGGGGCATTGAGGCGATCGCTTTTCGGAGTCAAGATCGATGTCATTCGGATGTCTCGGTTCTGGAATAGTTTTAACTATTTTAACCTGCTTAACCTGCGATCGGGGGAGTCAGCAAACCACCCGATTGCTTTCGTTGCCCTCTAGACTCATGACTTTTATACGCAATCGCCCCTATCAAGAGTGAATTAGTTGTAATCGCTTAAGGTGTTCTCCAATGCCAAGCGCTGTTCAGCATTGCGTAAGAAGTAACCATTCATCATTGCACTCGCTAAGAGTTGACCGAGTTGTTCACGAGTGGTTGAAATCGTCACATCAAAGGCTTCCCTTGGTAATCCCCCCAATAGCCCACCTATATTGCGCTCCATCATCTGAATGACATCTGGTGAGCCGGGTTGGGAGAGGTGTGCGATCGTTTCTGGCTGTAATGCTTGAACGTACTGCCAAAGTTGTCCAGATTCATTGTTGTTGAATTCAGAGATATTGATTGCGTTATGCACAATTACTACCTTAGGGGTGAAATTACGTTAGGGAGCGAAATTACATTGAATTGGTTCATTTCGATGAAGATAATCTAACAATACGTCGAGCGACTCGCCAGTGAGTGGAACCGAACTCAAAAAGGAGAGACTTCCCGACTCTATCTCCCGGAACCTAATAAGGCATTGTTCTAACGCCCGCTCTAGAAGCCTAAATGTCGTGCCCCTTGATAAAATATAAAACTCGCACCCCAAGCGAGAGCTAGGGACCATACTACTGAAATGAAAGCGAACATTGAACTCTTCGACTCCGACTTCATCACTGCAACAGTTGAGAGACAAGGCACATACAATAAGGTGAACAGCATGAAACTATACGCTTGTACCCAATCAATCTGAGCTGCGATCGTCCCTGACAATTGCGCATCTGCCTGACCATAAATCACGGCCAATCCACCGAGAACGATTTCCTTAGCAATGAATCCAAAGAACAGCGCCACTGTGAGTTGAGCATTAATGCCGATCGGCTCAAAAATTGGACGGGTAAAACTGCCCAGTATCCCCGATAAGCTATTGGCACTGGCAGGCTCGATTCCCGGTGGTAAATTGTTCAAGGCCCAAATTGCTATTACCCCAAAAATAATAAATCGATAGGAAAACTGAATAAAATGCTTCACCTCGCCCCAAGACCGCAGCAGCATTTGCTTGACGGTAGGAAATCGGTAAGGCGGCAACTCTAAAACTAATGCTTCTTTATTTGGATATTTATTCTTAAATATTAGGGCAGTTAAGATCGCCGCCACAAAACTGAATAAATATAAGCTGAATAAGACTAACGGTGCCCACTTCGGGCTGAATAGGGCCGTTGTCATAAAAATAAAAACATTCAATCTCGCAGAGCATAACGAGAATGGAATCACTAACATCGACAGCATACGTAAACCCGGCGATCGCATCACTCGGGTTCCCATAATCGCTGGAACATTGCATCCAAACCCCATCAGCGACATCACAAACGATCGTCCATCTAGACCCAATCGCTCCATGAAGGCATCCATCAAATAGGCCGATCGGGACAGGTAACCACTATCTTCTACTATTGCCATCATAAAGAAAAACAACATGATGACCGGAATAAATGCCGCTACCGTGGTCATTCCGGTATATAGCCCCTCTACGAGAAATCCTTTGAATAGTGCAGGAGTCGGTCCCAACAACGGCTCTAATGCGGCCTTTTGAAGCCAGTCAAACCCCAGCGCCATGAATTCTTGAATGGGTGTGCCAATTGTATACACCACCTGAAACATCAAATACATCGTGCCAAAAAACAACGGCAATCCAAAAACTGGATGTAATAAGATCCGATCGAGGCGCTGGGTACGACGGTCTTGAATGGTTTGAGTCGATTGCAGGGTTCCCTGGAGAACGTTGTCCATGGCGGTGGTGAGTTCTTCCTGACTTAAAACCGT
This sequence comes from Synechococcales cyanobacterium, assembly GCA_043739045.1. Classification (GTDB taxonomy): domain Bacteria; phylum Cyanobacteriota; class Cyanobacteriia; order Leptolyngbyales; family Leptolyngbyaceae; genus JAAFJU01. The sequence continues at coordinate 14,814 of JAYUEW010000106.1, read as the reverse complement.
GTCTTGAAGTTTGGCCATAAACGGCATTTCGTGGGTGGCGATCGTTTCTGCAACGATTAAAATGGCGGATTCATAGCCTTGACCATACTTCGCACTAATGGGAAAAACTGGCATTTCAAGCTGTTGTGAAAGACGCGCCGCATCAATAGATACCCCAAATTTTAACGCCTCATCCACCATATTTAGCATCAATACCGTCGGAACCCCAAGACGTTGCACTTGAATTGCAAGGCTGATTTGACGATTGATTTGAGTAGAATTTAAAACAAGGACGATCGCATCAAGGGGGGTATTCTTAAGAAAGGCTCGTACGACTTCCTCATCTTCTGAATAACCGCGCAGGTCATAAATCCCCGGTAAATCAATGATTGCTGCAACCTGATCTCCGAGCTTAGTAGTTGCTTTAAGCAAATCTACGGTGACCCCAGACCAATTTCCAGTGGTCGCTCCACCATTTGTTAGTCGATTAAAAAACGTGGATTTGCCTGTGTTAGGCATTCCTAAAAGCGCGATTGTTTTCATGGGTAGAACTCCAGCATTATGTCTGGATTAACGGAATATTTGAAATCCTCAAAGCACCTAAGCTGGTAGAGATTGCACTAAATGAATGCAATTCGCATCGCGACGACGCACCATAACTTCTGTAGTACCGAGACGAACATGGAGTGGACCGGATAGCCACGCCCGACGTAACACTTCTATTCGTTGACCTTGCCGAAATCCAAGAGCATAAAGGCGCTGTTGAAGTCCTAACTCTGCATCGATTTGATAAATTTCTGCACTTTGAGTAGGGAGTAGGTGACCAAGATGAAAAGCTCTCATGGATGACGTTGACATTATTGCCTGTAATTCTCAATTAATAATCGTGAGTATAGGGCTAAACTTCTGAAGATCACAAGTCTTTATTGAGATTATTTTGCAGGGCGATCGTGTGTATATTCTTTTAAAAATGTTAAGTATTAAACTCATCTTCGACCATTATTCGATCGAGAGCAGTTATTACCTAATCTGTTCAGAAAGCGGGTAGAGAGAATCGAACTCTCAACTAAAGCTTGGGAAGCTTTCGTTTTACCACTAAACTATACCCGCCTGTTTCAAGACTAAACATAACGCATAATGCTATTCTTTGGCTATGACCCTTCAGCAATTTATGTGCTCACACTATCAAATTGTGACGAAAGGGGGCATACTACAACTATCTGAATAGCCAATATCCCTGGAATGTTTAACGCAACCGAACTACTCATCAACGACTTCGTGACGACCCTCCGTCAAGGATACCGTCGTACCTACGGCGGGTTGAGAGCAGATTACGAGGAAATCATCGGCTGGGTAGGGTCCATGGCCATGGAAAATGTTGCCAATAGTGATGCACTCTATCACAACGTTGAGCATTCTATTTTGGTCGCTCTTGTGGGGCAAGAACTTTTGCGAGGTCGTCACATTCGTGAGGGCGGCGTGTCCTGTGATGACTGGTTACATTTTGTTATTTCGTTGGTTTGTCACGATATTGGGTATGTCAAAGGGGTTTGCCGTCAGGACCGAGATGGTCGGTATGCGACGGGGATCAATGATGAGATGATTCAGTTGCCATCTGGAGCGACAGATGCTGCGTTGACCCCTTATCATGTCGATCGGGCGAAGCTTTTTATTGATGAACGGTTTGGGCACCACACCTTAATCGATGCAGAGCGAATTAAGTCCAATATTGAGCTAACTCGGTTTCCAGTGCCTGCGGCCAATGATCAGGGGGTGACGGATGATTATCCGGGCCTAATTCGAGCATCGGATTTGATTGGGCAATTAAGTGATCCTCGCTATCTAAGGAAAATCAGTGCGCTTTTCTATGAGTTTGAAGAGACGGGGGTTAATAAAATTCTGGGGTATGAAAATCCGGGAGATCTGCGCATCAATTATCCCAAATTTTATTGGCAAGGAGTATATCCGTATATTCAAGACGGTCTGCGCTATTTGTCTGTGACCCAGGACGGGAAGCAGATTATTGCGAATCTTTATTCCAATGTTTTTGTGGTGGAACACGCAGATAATGAGGATCTGTGGCAATTGCGCGTTGATATTTAGCTGGAGATTTAGAGGCCTTCGCCTGTAGGATAGTAGGCAAGATTGTTGGGCAGAGGCGCGCAATCGCAGTCGTGAATTGGGTGTGTTCATGAGTTGGTGGAAACGGCTGAAGGAAAATGGTCTGGCGCGGTGGGGCGGCATGATTTTGGCGACGTTGTATGCGATCGCCCTTTTTGCTGAGTTTGCGGCTCCCTATGATCCCTACGACTCCCAACCTGACGGCGCTTTGCTTCCCCCAACATCTATTCACTGGAAAAATCCGGCGGGCAATTGGGTAGCTCCTCATGTGTATCCCACGACTCAAGGGGCGATCGATATTAAAACTGGGCTGCGATCGGTGAAAATAGACACTGATTCTCCTGCCCCGATTCAGTTGTTTGTGAATGGGGCGAGTTATAAGTTTTTGGGTGTGATTCCCAGCCAATTACATTTGTTTGGGACGATCGGTAAAGGGCGAATTAATCTGCTGGGGACAGATGAACAGGCGCGGGATCAGTTGAGTCGTTTGATTTATGGAAGCCGGGTGAGTCTGTTGATTGGGCTTTTGGGCATTGGCATCTCGTTTCCGTTGGGGCTTTTGGCGGGCGGGATTGCGGGATATTTTGGGGGATGGGTCGATGCGGTATTAATGCGCTTTGTTGAGGTGTTGATGACGGTACCGGATATTTATTTGCTGATTGCACTGTCGGCGGTGTTGCCCCAAAACTTGGATAGTTCTCAACGATTTGTCTTGGTGACGATGATTATTTCATCAGTGCGCTGGGCTGGTTTGGCGCGGGTAATTCGAGGTCAGGTGCTGTCAATTAAGGAGCGCGAGTTTATTCAGGCGGCTAGAGTAATGGGCGGAAAGCCTCTGTATATTATTTTGCGACACGTTTTGCCCCAAACGGCGACTTATGTGATCATTTCGGCGACGTTGACGATTCCGAGTTTTATTGTGGCGGAGGCGATTTTAAGTTTGATTGGGTTGGGAATTCAGCAGCCCGATCCGTCTTGGGGCAATATGTTGTCCTTGGCAACGAATGCTTCAATTTTGGTGTTGCAGCCTTGGTTGGTCGCAGCTCCGGCTCTGTTGATGGCGTTGACGGTTTTGGCGTTCAATCTTTTGGGTGATGGGCTGCGAGATGTGTTGGATCCCCGTGGGGTGGAGCGATAGGAATTAGCCTCAACTCGCTCTCAGTTCTCTGCGTTGTCATGATGTTGGTCAAATTTTGGCGATCGGATCGGATGAGGGTGATTGTAAGGGTGGCGGAGAATAAAATCCTCCGATCGTGGATTTGCGTTTAGTTCATAAAGCACTCATTTTTTTAAATATACTGATTTAATATCCAGAGTCCTGAGGTATATTGTGTGTCTGTATAGACCCACACACTACCCGTAGCGACCCAACATACTCATGGTTCAGGACATTCAGCGCACCCGCTCCACCGAAACAACTTCCGCGCAAGCGAATGGGCAATTCCCCGCTTCAGCCCCGGCAGCAAATCCCGTTTTTTATCGTACTTATAGCCGTAAGCTCACCGGAACTCAGCGTGAATCTTGGACTGAGGTGACTAGCCGGACCCTGAAAGGATTAGTCGAACTGGGGAAATTTACACCCGAAGAAACGGCTCTTGTCCGTAAGATGCAGCAGGAAATGAAGTGTCTGCCGTCTGGCCGTTGGTTATGGGTTGGCGGAACGGAGTGGGTCACGAAGCCTGAGAATTTTAATGGTTCCTACAACTGCACTAGCACTAATGTGGTGGATTGGGCTGCTTTTGGATTGATGATGGATCTGGCGATGATGGGCTGCGGTACAGGCGCAATTCTAGAACCCAAATATACAAATCGTCTTCCTGAAATCCGCAATCGTTTGATTGTTAAAATGGGTTGGGGCATTGGCACGGTTCCAGAAGCCGATCGCGTTGAAACGACTGAAATTAAATTCAATGGAAATGCTGTTGAAATCATCGCTGGAGATAGCCGTCGTGGGTGGGTTGATTCCTATCAGCGATTGCTTGAACTTTCCACCGATGACAGGTTTACAGGTGATGTAACTATTACGATCGACCTCGGCAATATTCGACCCGCAGGTGAAAAGCTTAAGGGCTTTGGCGGAGTTGCAAATCCGGTTAAGTTACCTCCGCTTTATGAGCGTTGTGTGCAGATTTTGAATAAGGCGATCGGGCGTAAACTTAGCCCAGTTGAATGTTGTCTCTTGATCGATGAAGCAGCTGCATGTGTTGTGGCTGGTAATATCAGACGCTGCTTGCCTGAAGATGCCTTGGTGCATACCGATCGCGGACTTGTTACGATTAAAGATGTGAAGATTGGCGATCGGGTGCAGACACCGATCGGATTCAGAGCCGTGGTGAATAAGTTTGATCAAGGCATTCAGAACGTCTATGACATCGACACCAACGCAACTCCATCCCGAGCCACTGCTAATCACCGTCACGCCGTTCTTGCGAATGTCGCCGCTGAGAAGATACTCGATCAAATTACTTGGAAGCGCGTCGGTGAATTGGCAGAGGGCGATCGCTTAATGCACAGTACTCAAATCCTGCCTGGTCACGTCACAACATTACCTGCGGACTTTACCGCCGATCGTCCAGACCAAAGCCGCACGGCAAAGGACATAACGATTCCAACCCTGAATGCTGATATCGCTTGGTTGATTGGATTTACCCATGGGGACGGCTATGTCGCACTAGGACGGAATAAACACAACAAGCCCTACGGTCATGTCGAATGGGCGATGAATGCAAACACGCCTGAATTAACACATCAAACCCAACAGAAAATCGATCGGGCCTTAAGTTTATTTGGACTCACGGCAACCCATGGAATCGTTGTGGGCGAAAACACTGCGAAGACCGTCTGCTCTTCTATTCGACTTGCTGAATACTTTCATGAGTATATTAAGCACCCGAAAGTATCCCTCACGGTTCCTGAATTCATTTTGCAGGGAACGATCGATGTTCGAGCGGCTTATCTTGCAGGCTTGATAGATAGCGATGGAGCGGTGAATAACCGTCCGCCTCAATTGCTAACGACGGTGTACCGATCGTTTGCCCGTCAAGTGGGTGTCGTACTGTCAAGCTTAGGTATTGCGGGCCGTTGGAATATTGTGCGTCCCCAGCAAGATTCGTGGCAAATCAAGTACAGCATCACGATTCCGGCCTTGAAAGGCAACTACAATTCGATCGTAGCCTTGCATTCAGTTAAAGGTGAACTCTGTCAGGGCTTGAAGTCCCACGGCTTTACTGTTCCGGGTGCAATGATGCGTGAAGCTTATACTCACAGTGAAATGCGTAGTATGGGTTTCAATGGTTCACGAACTACAGATTCAAATTACGAACGCTATTGCGGGGAGTCCGATATTGGGATCGATATCCCTGTGACAGTCAAAGGCTTAAGCAGTTACGACTCGGTGCAAACCTATGATATCGAAGTTGAAGAAGCACACTGTTTCTACTGTGATGGATACTTAACCCACAACAGCGCGGGGATGCGTCAGGGAAATAGTGGCGATACAGAATTCGCATCTGCCAAAGACAATCTCTGGCAACAGGGCGAAGATGGCAACTGGCGGATTGATCCAGAGCGTGATGCCTATCGGATGGCCAACCATACCCGCGTGTATCATCACAAACCGACCAAACAAGAAGTTCTGGATGCCGTGCGCAAACAGTTCCACTCTGGTGAAGGTGCAATTCAATATGCCTCGGAAGCGATCGCCCGATCGAGTGCTGATTTATTACCGAATCGCGATCAACAAATTGAATTCATTACGGCTTATGAATCAGGTAAAGGCGCTGAGTTTTTACTCACTCTAAAATCCGATATGCCCACCGAAGAAATCGAGCATCGTCTTGGACGCTATGGTTTAAATCCTTGTGTCACCGCAGACACTTGGGTTCATACAGAATCTGGTGCGCGTCAGGTGAAAGACCTGATTGGTCAGCAGCATGGCACTTACATCAATGGTGAATTGTTTAGTACTACTGCCGATGGATTCTTCTTTAGTGGTGTGAAAGCAGTGGTAAAGCTGAATACCCAAGAAGGTTACAGTCTGCGTTTAACCGGTAATCATCGCGTTCTGAAAGTTACCGCTCAAACCCAAAAAGCTCAATATACTGAATGGGTCGAAACGAAGGATTTACAACCTGGCGATCGGGTCTTAATTCATAATCATCGAGGATTACAACCTTGGAGTGGTGTTGGGACTGTAAATGAAGGCTGGCTTTTAGGCAGTTTGATTGGAGATGGTTGTTTTGCAGTTTCTGAAAAGAATCATGTATACCAAGCGAATCTCCGCTATTGGGGTGAAGACCAAGTTGAAATGAAGGAGTATGCATTAGCACTAGGGAATGAATTGACTCCCGATGCTCGCAAACCATTAAAAGGGTGTTACAGCAATCAGAACAAATATTATCAAGTGAGTTCTGCCCCGCTAGCTCAACTTGCTAAACAGTTCGGAGTGGTGGCGGGTCATAAAACGATTACGCCTGCGATCGAAGAAGCTAGCCATGATTTCTATTGTGGCTTCTTGCGTGGATTGTTTGATGCGGACGGCAGCGTTCAAGGTACCCAGGTTAAAGGCGTGAGTGTTCGGTTGTCACAGAGCAATGAACCACTCTTGGAAGCCGTTCAAAGAATGTTGTTGCGATTGGGAATTAGTTCAACAATCTACCGCAACCGCCGCCCTGAGCAAATCCGTTTGATGCCGAATTCTAAACGTGAATTAGCAGAATATGCTTGTAAAGCACAACATGAACTTGTGATTGCAAATGACAATTTACCTGTGTTTTTAGAAACGATTGGTTTCCAAGAACCCAAAAAGCAGGAATTGCTAACGTCTCTGTTGTCGGGATATAAACGTAAATTGAATCGCGATCGTTTTGCTGTCACGGTTTCAGAGATCACCCCAGATGGGACAGAAGCCGTTTATGATTGCACCGTTCCGGGAATCTCTCGTTTTGATGCTAATGGATTTGTTGCTCATAATTGCGGCGAGATTATTGGAGAAGATTTTCATTGCAACCTTTCAGAGATTCACCTTAATCAGATTGATCCAACTGATTACCAAGCGCAGGATGATGCATTTACAGCAGGTGGCTTGACAGTTGCTGGATTGTTGAATCACCAATTCACTGAACCGCGTTATCAAAAGTCACGTTTGATGGATCCGATCGTGGGCGTATCATTCACCGGATTGTTTGATTTCTTTGTTCAAGCGTTTGGGACGGAATGGCTGAATTGGTGGGAAGCGGGTCGCCCGGACACGATGCGCGGACTAGAGTTTAAATCTAAAGAACAAGAATACTTATCTCGCTGGAAAGCAACGGTTCATCGTATTGTGGGGGAATATTGTCTCAAACATGGCCTGAAAGTACCCAACCGCTGCACCACTGTACAACCTGCGGGCACCAAGAGCTTGCTAACGGGCGCATCGTCTGGCTGGCATCCACCTAAGGCACAACGGTTCATCCGTCGAATTACATTCCGCAAGAATGATCCCGTTGCCATGGCTTGTTTGGATTATGGTTACAGCATTGTTCCGTCGCAATCGGACAAAGATGATCAAGGCAATTTGCTGAATGATCCCTTTGATCCGCGCTGTACTGAATGGTTAGTGGAAATTCCGGTCGAAGTGCCTTGGGCTAACATTCCCGGTGCGGATGAAGTCTCGATCGAAATGTTCTCGGCTACGGCGCAATTTGATTTCTACATGCAAGTGCAGAAATATTACACGGCGCATAATACGAGTGCCACGATCGAGCTTCGAGAAGATGAGATTGATGCCTTGGCGGATGTGATTTATGATTCTGTCGCGACCAATGGCGGGTATATGAGTGCTGCATTGTTGGCCCGCTTTGATGCTCCATTCCCGCGCTTGCCCTTTGAGAAAATCGATCGGGAAACTTATCTGAAACTCTCCGCTGAGGTGACAAGTCGTCGCAAGACTGATGATTTCTACGGTGCGCTGTCGAAGTATGACTCGGGTGAAGTCATTGCCGAGGGTCCAGCAGGCTGTGATTCTGATAAGTGTTTGTTTGAAGCCGCAAAAAAGTAGCGGTTTGAACTTAAAGTTGTAATTGATTAATCTACCCGGTGAACGAGCGTGATTGCGATTGTTCACCGAGTATTTGGTTTTTAATAAACTGGGCTTGCGTAAGATGAGACGATTCTTTCGGTAGGCGGTTACGATTGGGCTTCTGGGTTGGGGGCTTGAGTGGTGAAGTTCATAAAAATCTCGTATTTCCCAGAAAAACTTGTGCTGTCCTATCAAATCAGAATAAATCATCAAACAGGAGGAGAGAGATATGGAATATGTCTGATTTTGTAAGCAGTGGAGAAGATTTTATATGTTGGTTGCCTGATCTAATAAATGTTAGATTGCATATCTCTTGAGATTAAATTAATGAAAAATGCTCATATTGTCGATCTGGTACCAACTGGATTCCTGTTATTTATCTCATTACTCGTAATTACTGCATGTAATCTCCTGAATGTATTATCTGGCTCCTTCCCGGCGAAAGTTATTGCTTTCCTGAAAATACCAGGATTGATGATTCTTGGCATTTATTATGGTTCATATTTGCTTTCTATTGTGTCAGCAATCATCGCTGGAAAACTTGTTTCTCAGATGGCTAGGAGACGGCAATTAGATATTCAGGTAACTTGGGAGATTGTTCAATATGCACTGATGTTGATACCTGCCGCCATGACAGCGAATAAAGGATTTTACTGGTATGTCGGCCAAGGTGACAACAGGAATATGGGAATTTTCTGTTTTATTGCTGCGATAATATTTTATATTGTTGTGTTATTGGGCACTTGTTGGAATCTTTTTCGTGAGATAAGATTAGCAAACAACAAGAAACGTAAAGCTAATTAAGACTTCTATCTTCAAAAAACTACGATCGATGTCAATGCCTCCCTCCATCTTTGACAAAACGCCACCGCTAGATGAACCGGATTCTCGTAAATGCAAACAAACAGCTTCTGCGCGACCCGATCGTCAATCGTGAATAATGGCTTTGGCAAAACCCGCAAGCGATCGCTCTAGTCCAAACAGGAATTGTTATGGAGAAAGCGACTCAGACAATCGACGATCGCATGATGTAGGAGTCCACCGATCATCGCTATAATTATGACAATCGATATACTCGGAGGAGTCTTAATCATGGCTGAAAGTACTATTAGCACTACCTTTGAAAGTCTACTGGAGACCATTGCAAATTTGGGACAAAGCGAGAAAAGAAAACTCTGGGAGTATCTAGATTCCGAGTTGTCTGAAGAAGATGAACTTGATGAGCAGACGATCGCCGATATTGAGTTAGCTTACATAGATTACGCCGCAGGTGATTATCTAACAATTCAAGAGTATCGGGCACAACGTTTAAAACAGTCTGTATGATGTACGAAGTCATTGTCCCTAAAAGTGTTCAGAAAGTGATTGATGCTTTATCGGATGAAAACTTGCGTAATAGAATTGAGGATAAGCTTGAAGCACTAGTCGCAATTCCTCGCCCAGATGGTGTTGTGAAGATGAAAGGGCACAATGCTAGATATCGCATTCGTATTGGGGATTATCGTGTAATTTATGACATTAATGATGGCAAACTACTGATTCTTGTTGTGAACTTCCAGCACCGTCGTGAAGTCTATCGAAAACGATAAGTAATTTTATTATGATCTCAGGCACCAAAACAGAATCATTTGGCCCAGTGTATCGATCTCGGGCATTCTGAAAATCGATCGCGTCGTTGCTGAATTTCAAGTGGAATATCCGTAATCAAAGAGTCACTAAAAATACTCCGCTGCAAACTTCAGCAAAATCTCAGCATGGGGAGGCCCGATCGGACGTACTTGATTTGCTTTGACGGAGAACCTACAGCCTTGCTTCAACTCCTCCACCGTCACCAAATCAAAATCCCAACCTTCTGAAAGTACTAACTCCGAAAGACCCACCGTCAAAGGAGCATGAAATACATAGCGAATCACCTCATCACTTTCGCTCACCATATAAGGTTCTGGCATTGGCATCTCATAGTTAATCTCTTCCATCACCTCGCGCACCACCGCAATCTCCGGCGTTTCACCCAATTCAATATGGCCACCAAAAAAGCCCCAGTATCCCGGATACCAAATCGTCGGAATATCGTCCCGCAATTGCATTAGAAATTTGTTGTCTTGATGCAGAATAGCGATCGCCACCGAGACTTTTGCTTTGGCCATTTCAGTCAGTGAGGATTCAGACATAATTTTAGATTCTAGATTTTACACAATAAAACTTGCGTCACTTCCCTGGGCCGCTTGCCAGCTTCTCGCATCGTAATACAGATCTTCTAAAGTAATACTTTCAAGTGCTGCCTGAACTTTTTGATGGAGTCGATTCCACACGGCAAACGTCACCCAATCTTCTGCGTCCTCGCTGCGAATCTGATGGGGCAACGGCTGTACCGACTCACCCACCGCTGATAAAATTTGGCCTAACGTAATTTTCGCAGGCGCTCGCATTAATTGATATCCGCCCTGAGCACCTCGCACCGATCGAACCAACTCCGCCTTACGCATTTCAATTAGGAGTTTCTCTAAGTACGGCGCAGGCAGTTCCTGACGTAGGGCGATCGCATTTACCGAGGCTGGGCCATAATGCGGTTGAAACGTGAGATCGAGTAATGCTTTAACACTGTAATGGCCACGAGTCGTCAGTTTCATAAAATGTTAGCCTAATACCAAACGCATTCGTTATCAGCATAGGCTTGATCCCCCTACCCCCCTTAAAAAGGGGGAACTAGAGCTAGGGAAATTTATCAAAGTCCCTCACTTCCACTCATAGTCCCCCTTACCAAGGGGGATTTAGGGGGATCGGGATCTGTAAGAACTACGAACTGAATTTAATTACTAGATCCTAGTTGCCCACAGCACCAACATTTAACCTTGAACATCCCTAGCCGATCGCAAATTCAACAAAAACTCTTCGATCTCGATTTCCATAAAGTCGGGTTTGCTCGTTTGTCCGATTGGGATCACGAAACCCCGGAAAAACTTCAAACCTGGCTAGAAAATGGCTACCAAGCCGACATGAATTGGATGCAAGCCCCTCGCCGTCAAGATGTGCGGACTCTTCTTCCCGAAGCCAAATCCATCATTTGTGTCGCCCTCAACTACTACACCGATCCCGATCGTCCCAATACCGCCAACCACGCCAAGATCTCCCGCTACGGTTGGGGCCGCGACTACCACAAAATATTGCATAAACGCCTCAAAGCCTTTTCTCTTTGGCTCGAAAGCCAAGATCCCACCATCAAAACGCGCTACTATGCCGACACTGGACCCATTCAAGACAAGCTCTGGGCACAGCGATCGGGCCTGGGATGGGTCGCCAAAAACAGCAACGTCATTACCCGCGAATTCGGTTCCTGGGTTTTTCTTGGCGAAATTCTCACCACACTCGACCTTGAACCTGACGTGCCTCACACCCAACATTGTGGGACCTGTACCCGCTGCATTGATGCCTGCCCGACATCGGCGATCGTTGCGCCTCATATTGTCGATGCCAATCGCTGTATCGCTTACCACACCATTGAAAACCGGGCCGAAACGATACCGGAACCGATCGCCCAAAACTTAAATGGATGGGTAGCGGGCTGTGATATTTGCCAAGACGTTTGCCCCTGGAATATCAGTTTTGCGACTCCGACCCATTTACCAGATTTTCAACCCTACGAATGGAATATCGCCCCGAAGCTTACCGAACTCGCCACTATTTCCCAAGAAGACTACGATCGTCGATTTCCCGCCTCTGCCCTGCGTCGCATCAAGCCGGACATGCTGCGTCGTAATGCAACAGCAAACCTCAAAAATCTCTTATCCAGTGAGTTCCAAGAATTTTCCAACAGTTCGGACATTCTCACCTCGCCGAGTGACAGCGATTAGGGCATGATATTAGCATCAGGAATTTATTGAAGAATTCACTCAAAGACTAACAGAGAGGACGATCGTGGCTTCTGCGGGATTTAAGGATTATTACAGCGTCTTGGGCGTGGCCAAATCAGCCGATGCTGATGAGATTAAAAAAGCATTTCGCCAACTTGCCCGTAAACACCATCCCGACGTTAATCCCGGTGACAAAGCGGCTGAAGACAAATTTAAAGAGATCAACGAAGCCTACGAAGTTCTTTCCGATAAAGATAAGCGGGCAAAATACGACCAATATGGTCAATATTGGAATAAAGCAGGCGCGCCCTCCCCGTCAGGTGGCGGCTACGGTCGTGGAGCTAGTGACTTTGATGATGTCGAATTTGGAAAATATGGCAACTTTGATGAATTTATTAACGATCTTCTAGGTCGAATGAATAATGGGGGTGGGGCCGGCGGTGGACGGGGCGGCGATCCCTTTGGTGGGGGTGGTTTCCGTAATTCTGGTAATTATGGCGGCGGCACATCGGCAGGGGTAAATCTCGACATCGAAGCCAAAATCACGCTTACCTTTTCCGAAGCCTTTAATGGGGTTCAGAAGCCCTTGTCGGTCAATAACGAAAGCATTACCGTTAAAATTCCTGCCGGAGCTAAAATCGGTAGTAAAATTCGCGTTCGAGGCAAAGGCAACTACAGCCCGCAATACACGAGCCAACGAGGTGATCTTTACTTGCGTATTGAACTCGCAAAGCATCCATTTTTTCAATTTGACGGAGACAATCTAACCTGCGATGTCCCGATCGCTCCTGATGAAGCTGTTCTTGGTACCCAAATCGAAGTCCCGACTCCCGATGGTTCGGTAACCGTTAATGTTCCGGCTGGAGTCAAGTCTGGACAGTCTTTACGTTTGCGAGGCAAGGGTTGGAAAAATACTAAGGGTGATCGCACGGATCAATTTGTCAAACTCACGATCGTACCGCCAAAGGATCTAAGCGCCATTGAAAAAGAAGCCTACGAAACCCTGAAAGCCAATAGAAGTCATGATCCACGATCGAATTTAAAGTCCGTCAAGCTCTAAGTTGCGAGCAATATTTTACAGTGTAACTCGATCGAGTTGTTGACAAAGCACCGTGGCAAATCGGCTGCCCTTGCCATAGTTTTTCGGCGATTGGGCTTGAGCTGCATCTTCGGCCATCAGGAGATCCACTTGTTCAATCAAAGCCAGTTCAATTTTGTTATCCAAGCGTTCGAGCTGCTCCAAGGTCACAAAGGCCGAGGCTTGCTCTTTTACGTAGTGCTTCAGTAGCGCAATCATTTTGTGCCGTACTGATTCTCGCAATTCCTTCAGTTTCAATAGCCGTGTCACCTGAAATTGAGCCGCGAGTCCCACATTGGCCGCGATCGCCGTCATGGATAATCCGTCTTGGTGAAACAGCCGCATCGCCACTAGATATTTCTGATTTTTGGGAGATTTTAACGTTTGAACTCGATCGGTAATGGCACTCTGAATTGCTTTTTCTAAGGCTTCCGAAAACGCATGACGATACTGTTGCACAAAGTCTTCCGCTGCCCGATCGCTCTCACTTTCTTCAAGATTGGGAGCCGCCAAGTCCATCTCGCGAGAATCTTCATCGCCATTGCCATGAATTGAAAGCGTCTTTATTCTTCCCGTCCGAACAGCAATTCGGTACGATCGCAATCGATCGGCAATGCTTCTTAATTCCCGCAGTACCCGAGATGATGGCTCGATACCTAGCCGTTGTCCCATCTCATTAAGCTGCTCTTGCGTCGGCTCAGGACATTGGCCTTTTGCTCCCGCTTCACGGGCCATCAGACGATCGCGACGATACACGGAATGGTACGCATCCATTATGGACAGCGCCTTTTGAATTTCCGGTTCTGTCAATGGCTGCGTCCCTGACAATACCCGACGCAGCTTATTGGGCAGTGTGTCGTTGAGAATGGCCCAGTCACTGAGTAGGTAAACGCCGCATTCCAGCAAAAATGTATTGAGTTCTCGGTGATGCTTGACTAATCGAATAGTCCAGGTCGCCAAACTTGCTCGTTCAGGATCAAAAGTATCCAAAATTTGCCGAGCCACCGATCGATACCCTGTTTCGGGCACAGTGTCACGCCAGACCCGTCCGTCATCATCCAAAACTAACGGCAATAATTCCGATCGTCGCACCCCATGTAATTCCCCAAACTGCATCTCCAACTGCACACAGGTCATCTCAATTTGCTTCGAGATAAAGCAGCGAAGACTCAACTCGGCCCGGACCTTGGTTTCTACATTAATAGATTTCCCAGACGGACGAGCGATCGCCATTAATTGCCTCTGAATCGAAAGGTTCGCCATTTCGACTAATCCCGGAAAGGTCTCGCTTAGGAACGATCGAACCTCGGGTAATTCCTGTATTTGACTGCGCCCAGAGGCCGTCAGCTTAATGAATTTCCAGTACTGGGAAGCCGTATTCATAGGAAAAATGGAGGCAAAGGATAACGTAATTTATCAAGTGGTTCTATCAGAAGATTGCCTGTAAAAGCTCCTATAGTCCCAGGAGACTATCAAAGCCAGAGTCTTCATCAAGATTGATCCCCACTACACTCTCAACCATGCGGATTGCGAATTCCTGTAACGTATTGTAATACTGCCAGTTTGCCGCTATAGTAGTTCTATCTTCACTCCTTGCTTATCCACATTTATCGGCGTTCCAGCCTTTAATGTGTTGACATCATGGGATGTTAGAGCGCGATTGCGGCATACTGTGGTGACAGTCCAGTCAAATGGATTGATGCGAAAAGCGAAGCAGTTGTCAG
>JAYUEW010000105.1:0-18235 GCA_043739045.1 Synechococcales cyanobacterium | reverse complement strand
AAATAAGCTTAGTAGGCTCATGGACTTCGGTATTGGTTTTCTCTCAAACAATGTAATGTTGCGCTTCATAGACTTCTTCTATGGAGTGGTGCCGAGTTACGGGTTAGCGATCGTTGCCTTAACCTTAGCCGCTCGATTTGTCCTCTGGCCGTTGAGCGCGGGACAGATTCGTAACATGCGCAAGATGAAGGTGTCGCAACCTGTAATGCAGAAGCGAATGAAGGAACTCCAGGAGCGCTACAAAAACGATCCTGCTAAGCAACAAGAAGAAATCAGCGCACTCTATAAAGAATTTGGCAATCCCTTGGCAGGCTGTCTACCCTTGGTGGTTCAGATGCCCGTACTGTTTGCCTTGTTTGCAACCTTGCGAGGGTCGCCCTTCTCTGATGTGCCCTACAATATCAACTTAAATATTCTGCCAGCCGACCAAATGGCGCTGGTTCAGCCTGCAGTCTTCAAGGTTAATCCTCAGAATATTTATCTGGCTGAAGGGATTCACCAGAAAGTCGAAGCACTTTTACCCGCCGGAAACAAAGTCGGTGTTGGCGAAAAAGTAAATGTTGAGTTTCAAACCCTTGAGGGGACTCCCTTTAGCAAACTGGCGGCTCAATATCCTGAAACTAATCTAAAGCCCAGATACAGTGTAATGACAGGCGCGGAGAGGGTGGCGATCGCAGAGGATGGCACCATCACGGCACTCCAGCCTGGAGACGCAACAATCCAGGCCTTTATCCCCGGACTTGCATCAGACCAAGGGTTCTTATTTATTAAGGCGTTGGGTCATGTGGGCGCTCGGGATGCCGATGGGACGATTCATTGGGACATCATCGCCATGGTCTTATTCTTCGGGGCTAGCTTATTTGTGAGCCAACAGCTTACGGGTAAGAGCAGCGGTGAGGGTGAGCAAACCGACCAACAAAAGCAGCAGGACGTGGTCAACAAATTTACGCCCGTGATTTTCTCTGGGATGTTTTTGTTCTTCCCACTGCCGGCTGGTGTGTTGATGTACATGGTGATTGGTAACATGTTTCAGACCTTACAGACTTTTGTCTTGTCCCGTGAGCCATTGCCGGAAAATCTCCAGAAAATTGTTGATGCAGAAAAGTCTGGTAAAGGGGCTTCGACCGCAACAATAGATGTTAGCGCTATCCCTTTTGAGCCTGGATCTAACAAGAAAAAGAAGGCTTAACCAACACATACTTCGGCTGATTTAGAGTCTGATTTAGACGAAGTTGTACGATGAGGGTAGGTTCTGACACGGAGCCTGCCCTTTTTTTTCGGTACGCAAGGAAATCTATTACATGCTTCGTGGAGGGCATTTCATCATGACTGAACCCATCTCTATTCCCCATCTTCTGCATCGTCAAGGCGGTTGCGAAACTCTAGATTTCAAAGCCGTCCTGCCAGAGCTAAACACCTTGACTCCAGTTCAAGCGACGTTGCAAGTGACTCACAAAGATAGCTTCTTAGAAGTAGTGGGCCAAGCTGATACTATTGTGACCTTGACCTGCGATCGGTGCCTGAAGCAATACAATCAACGCCTTGCCTTTGATACGACTGAACTACTGTGGTTTTCGGAAGGCAGCGACGACGATCGGGCCAGTATCCCATTTGATCAAGACCTAGAACTAGATGATATGGTCGAAACTCTGTCAAAAGACGGATTATTTGACCCAACGCTTTGGGTT
Source organism: Synechococcales cyanobacterium (assembly GCA_043739045.1). Classification (GTDB taxonomy): domain Bacteria; phylum Cyanobacteriota; class Cyanobacteriia; order Leptolyngbyales; family Leptolyngbyaceae; genus JAAFJU01. The sequence continues at coordinate 16,547 of JAYUEW010000105.1, read as the reverse complement.
TATGAGCAGCTTTGTCTAGAAATCCCCTACAAGAGTGTTTGCGGCGACAGTTGCGAAGGGATTCCTGAAATTTCCCCAGAGAATGCTCAACCGACAGGAGATTTGCGCTGGGCAGCCCTCGAAGCGCTCAAGGGTCAGTTCTCCTCTTAAACTTGAGTTATTCGTCGTATACCCGTGTATGTCCGTCATGGCTTTCCCCGAAGAATTTAGTTTACTATTGCGATCGCGCTATCCCATTCTCTATATTCCAACTCGCGAAGAAGAACGGGTTGAAGCCTCGATCGCACAGTGCGCTAAATCTTTGGGTGAGCGATCGGTTCACATTTGGGACTTTGTAGATGGGTATCAGGGCAACCCAAACGACGCTGGCTTTGGCAAACGGAATCCGGTGCAGGCGCTAGAATTTATTGAAAAACTATCGCCGACCGTAAGCGCTGTTGTTATTTTGCGAGATTTTCATCGTTTTTTAGACGACGTATCAGTCTCACGAAAATTGCGAAATCTGGCCCGTGCCCTGAAATCTCAACCCAAAAATATTGTCATTCTCTCGCCCCAACTCACCATCCCGGACGATTTAAGCGAAATCATGACGGTGCTGGAATTTCCATTACCAAACCCAGTAACGATTCGCACCGAAATCGATCGCGTTCTCAGCGCATTGTCTCAATCCTTGGACGAAAGAACGCTTGATGAACTCGTGCAATCATGTCAGGGCTTAACCATCGATCGAATTCGGCGGGTGTTGGCCCGATCGATCGCCATGCATAACAAGCTTCAAGCCAATGATGTTGAGTTGATTCTGGAAGAAAAACGCCAAACGATTCGCCAAACCCAAATTCTCGATTTTTATCCGACGACCGAAGATATTACGGACATTGGTGGACTGGACAATCTCAAAGACTGGCTGATCCGGCGCGGTGGTTCATTTAGTGCAAAAGCGCGTCAATATGGGCTTCCCTATCCCAAAGGCTTACTGCTCGTGGGCATTCAGGGGACCGGAAAATCCTTAAGCGCCAAAGCGATCGCCCACCATTGGCATTTGCCACTATTGAGATTAGATGTAGGGCGACTGTTTGGTGGATTAGTCGGTGAATCTGAGTCTCGCACCCGTCAAATGGTTCAATTAGCGGAAGCATTGGCTCCCTGTGTCTTGTGGATTGACGAAATTGACAAGGCCTTTGCGGGGGCAGATGGGCGCGGAGATTCGGGGACCAGTAGTCGGGTCTTCGGGACATTTATTACTTGGATGGCGGAAAAAATATCACCTGTATTTGTTGTTGCTACCGCCAATAATATTCAGTCATTACCGCCAGAGTTGCTGCGAAAGGGACGATTTGACGAAATTTTCTTTGTGGGATTACCAAGCCGAGATGAGAGGCGATCGATTTTTTCGGTCCACTTAACCCGTCTTCGTCCCCAAGCATTACAGAGTTATGACCTCGATCGGCTCGCCTACGAAACCCCAGATTTTTCGGGAGCTGAAATTGAACAGACCCTAATCGAAGCCATGCACATTGGATTTAGCCAAAATCGCGACTTCACCACCGACGACATCTTAGAATCAGCCAGCCAAATGGTTCCCTTAGCTCGCACCGCCCAAGACCAGATCTCCTCACTCCAAGCTTGGGCCGCCTCTGGAAAAGCCCGCCTCGCCTCAAAACACAACAGCCTCAGCGATCGAATCCAACAACAGATGCAGCAACCCGAATAATCTCTCTTATACTGAACGAAATTTATGAAGAATGATGAGCTGGGATGCGCTGGTTAGCTAAGACATTTACAGGACTATTATTGGCTGCAACCTTGCTGGCGGTGGGTGGTTACTTTGCTTTCAACTACTTGATAACTCAGTTGACCAAGCTGCCCCCAAAACCAACGTTTCCTAACGACAATCCTGATTTTATAAAGAAAAATAACAAGCCGCAAAGTCCCACGTCGGGCCTAAAACCTAACAACAAAGAGCTGAAAGAAAAAGAGCTGAAAGAAGCAAACAAAGAGGTGACTAAAAAGCCATTGCCAGCCGGATCCTTTGAAGGACGCGTTACCTACGCCGAAGGTTTAATTCTTCGAGATGGCTCCTCACGGGGGGCCGCAACGATCGGGAGTGTTGCTTTTAATGAAAAAGTCACTGTTCTAGAAACCACTGCGGATAGTGAATGGCAAAAAATTCGGACGAAAAATCAGAAAGACGGATGGATTCGAGGTGGGAATGTCCAAAAAGAATAAGAGTCGGGTGGCTTAAGGCTTATGGGTTGTCGCAGAAAATAAAGAGCCGCTACTACTAAGGTCTAGGCGGCGGGTTAGGCATTAGGAGAAAGAATCCGTTAATATACTGAATATCTCGCATATCCTGCGATCGTCCTGCAAATTTTATTGAGTCATCTTCTAGGGGAGATTTTCTGCCATGTCCCTCTTATCACCTCACCAAACCTCTAGTCATTCTCACCCCATGCCATGGACAATCCGAACCCTGAGCTTAGTTCTAGGGTTGCTAATTTTGGGGTTTGGCAATGCAGCGATGGCGCTTCAGAGGGGCGATCGGGGCAGCGAAGTCTCCGCCTTACAAAACCGTCTTACTTCTCTCGGTTGTTATTCGGGTGAAGTGACTGGAACCTTTGGACCACAGACAGAAGCCGGGGTAAAATTCTGTCAACAGCAATTTAATTTAACCGCCGATGGCATTGCTGGGTCCAAGACCATGGCGGCATTGAATGGTTCGGGTTCATCGGCAGACTTAATGCCTCGCACCGTAGGAAATACCTCAGGCAATTTTCCAATGGTGATCGCAAATTCTCGTGAAGTGCTGCTTCAACGGGGCGATCGGGGCGATAATGTCACAGAATTACAAACTCGTCTTCAACAGTTGGGATACAACACAGGCGGAGTCGATGGCATATTCGGCGGCATGACAGAATCAGCCGTTCAGCAATTGCAACGATCGGCCCAGTTGACCAGTGATGGAAAATTTGGCCAACAGGAATTAGCCGCTTTGAGTTCGATGCAGCCCATTAGTGTGGTCCCAACTCGGCCTTCCGATACGGTGATTAGTTTGGGGTCCCTCGCGCCCGGTGCAGAAAATTCTGATGTAACCCGCTTACAACAACGTTTGAAAGACTCCGGCTACTTCCAAGGCCAAACGACGGCTTACTACGGCACCAAAACCGAAAGTTCCGTATCAAGGTTTCAACGCGATCGGGGCCTATATGTCACAGGCATTGCCGACGCCCAAACCCTCCAAGCCTTAGGACTGCGATCGGGTTCGGTGAGTTCGTTGCCCCCAAGGTCTTCCGGTAGCCCATTTAACTCACAAGGATTTACATCAGGAGCGACTGGGCCGCGCCAATTTCCCGATCGTCCCGCCACGCCCAATTCACGCTATCTCGTTGTAGTTCCGAAGCAAAACAGTGAGACCTTGGGCCAAGTTCGTCAATTGATCCGCAATGCTCAAGCTTACTCATCTAGCAAGGGAGACTATATTGCAGCAGGGAGCTTCTTAAAACGGTCGGACGCTGAAAAACGATCGCAGAATCTCCGGGCCTACGGATTAGATGCTCGCGTAGATTATCAATAAGGCGACGCCTTAGCGATCGGATTGGTTGAAAAGTGACACAGAGTGTAGAAACCTTGTTTTAATAAAGAACGTCTCTTGAAATTGTGCCCCTTTCCATATTTTGGATTTTTCCCCCGGACCCCATGAGTAAACTTAATAAGCCCACGTCCTATAATCCTCAGCATGAGGATAATCCTTGGCTAGAAGTTCTAAAGACAGTTGGGCTGAGTGCCGTCTTGGCGGTGGGAATTAGACAATTTGTGGCCGAGGCGCGATACATTCCGTCGGAGTCGATGCTGCCGACGCTAAAAGTGAACGATCGGTTGATTATTGACAAAGTTAGCTACCGTCTCAATCCACCTCAGCGCGGTGATGTTGTGGTGTTTAATCCAACCCAGGCGTTGGAAGATCAGAATTATCATGATGCCTTTATTAAGCGCGTGATTGGATTACCTGGCGATCGGGTAGAGGTGCGCGGTGGTCAAGTAATTATCAACGGTACGGTGCTGCGAGAAAATTACATCCAGGAGCGTCCGCAATATCAGTTGGATGCGGTGGTCGTTCCGCCCGATCAGTACATGGTGCTGGGGGACAATCGCAACAATAGTTATGACAGTCATTATTGGGGTTATGTGCCGAAGGATAAAATTATTGGCCGTGCTGTGGTAAGGTTTTGGCCCTTCGATCGTTTGGGTGGCATCAAGCCTGATGAGGCGACCAAAGAACTCCCTCCCCTGACAACTCCGAGTAATAATCCAACCAATAGTCCTGCACCCGTTGGGCCAGATTCGGGGCCGAAGACGGATCAGGTAATCCCGGAACGATCGCCAGAGGTAAAACCGCCAGAAGCTTCGCCAACGCCGTAAGCCTCTTTTGACTTTTGGAAAATTATAAGTCAGCAGCATTCAAAAATTATCGCTACATCAGAAGAGGAAATTATGTCTCCTGAAAAACAAATTGAAGATTTAACTAAACCGCTTGAATCATTACAATCTGTAGAACCCCAGATACTATCAACAGTTAATAACTACGTTATTCAAGGTGATAACTGTTTGGCTGAAGGTCGTTACTCAGAAGCAATTGATTCATACGATAGAGCCATTCAAATCCAGCCCTCAAACTTTGAAGCTTGGATAGGAAAGGGTAGAGCCTTGAGACAACTGAAACAGTTTGAAGAAGCTCTTGATATTTATAACAAGTTAACCGAAACTCGTCCTGATGATGCAAAGGTATGGAATGGTAAGGGTAATACTCTTAATAGCTTGAAACTCTACCAAGAGGCTTTAGAATGTTTTGAAAAATCAATTCAGATTGATTCTAGCTACTACGATCCTTGGGTTAATAGAAGTCGCTCGCTCGATATGCTAGAACGATATAAGGAAGCGGAGGCTTCTCTAAATAAAGCGATAGATATTGCACCAGAAAAACCCCAAGCCTACCAAAACAAAGCGTTTCACTATGCAACGCTTAAGAATGTAGATTTATTGGTTGAAAATCTACGAAAAGCTATAAGCTTAGACCCCTCAAGCCTCAATGACGGAATATTGTCCGCATACTTCTTTGATCCAATTCGGGAAGATGATCAATTTAAACAATTGGTAAGTTGCTATTCACGATAATGAGTATGTATGAACATAGTAACAATCTGTCACAACCTAACAATCCCAGTGTGTGCCGACCGCCCATACTTATCTTTACCCTTCTAGATCGTCTGTGTAGGTGATTAAGTTATTTTTCAGAAATGGTTTAAGTTAACACGCGATCGGCAAGGCGAACAAAATTCGCTAACAACGCCATTCCGCTATCCGATGATTTTTCAGGATGGAACTGGACGGCCATCAGATTCTTGTGGGCAATAGCCGCAGCGATCGTCTGGGTTCCGTGGGTGATGGTAGCGGCAATCATTGATGATTCGGTTGGATCCACATAATAAGAATGGACGAAATACATCCAACTTTCTTCGGGTGTGGCCTTCCAAAGCGGCGCTTGGGGCTGAGTGAGATGAAGCTGGTTCCAGCCCATGTGGGGAATGCGAATGCCGGGTTCTGGCTTGAATTTGCGCACCCGTCCCGGCACAATGCCCAATCCCGGATCATTGCCCTCATCACTGGATTCAAACAGCACTTGCAATCCCATACATATGCCGAGAAACGGTTTACCCGACGCGATCGCATCTTTAATCGGTTGCTCTAACTGGTGCGATCGAATGCTTTGTAATGTTGGATCCCAAGCGCCCACACCGGGCAGCAAAATGCCATCGGCCTGAGCCAAAACCGACGCTGAATCAGTGACGATCGCCTCCCCACCTGCGGCTTCTACCCCTTTACAAGCAGAATGTAAATTTCCAGCATCGTAATCAATAACTGCAATGACGGCCATAATTTCTCTGCTTAATTTGACTGAATGTTTAGGGCACTATTTTAAAAATACCATTTTTTGAACACCTAAAAAGTACTTCATGCCCATATCAGGATTCAATCAAATATCAAGAAATATCACGCGAATCTAAAAGATTTTGAATTGGGCACTATACCGCTAGCTAAAATGCTATGTTGTTTACATCACCTCAATAAATTGAACGCAGCAGATAGAACTTTTACGTAACGCAGCACATTCGATTCTAACGTTGATTTTTTCCATACTTGTCAGGAAGAGTTGATTTCAGAATTGGTTTTTGAGTTCTATAGGTAACGCATTCAAGAATATTGAGAGGTGCTTCATCAGTCTAAATAGTGAGACGGCTTCTGTTTCAGGGTTTGAGTGATATATCCTCGCCTTGCCGTTATAGCGATTTAGGAATGTATGAAGCGGATTTGATTGCTCGAATTTCATTTTTTTAGCGGAGTTAAGGCTTATGAAGCTTGTGATCCAGGGTAAAAACATCGAAATCACGAATGCGATTCGTGATTATGCCAATCAGAAAATAGAAAAGGCAACGCTTCACACCAATTCATTATTATCTGAGATTAATGTCGATCTCTCAGTCGAGAAAAATCCGAAGGTGTTTCCCAGTAAGCAGACCGCAGAGGTGACAATTTTTGTAAATGGTTCCGTCGTCCGTGCCCAAGAAAGCAATGAAAATCTCTACACGAGTATTGATTTGGTCGCCGATAAGATTGCACGGCAATTGAAAAAGTACAAAGAACGCCGTCGCAATTCCCATCAGGAGCCTGTAAAAGAAGTACTGGCGATGGAATCAGATCAGCCCTTAATGAATTTAGCGGATCTTCAACACCGCGAGCCTCAGTTACCAGCCGAAGTGGTGCGGATGAAGTATTTTTCAATGCCCGAGATGACTATAGAAGAAGCTCTCGGCCATCTTCAAATCATTGATCATGATTTTTATATGTTCCGCAATATAGAAACCAGTGAAATTAATGTGATTTATGAACGTAATCACAATGGTTATGGTGTGATTCAACCGCGTAAAAATGGTAAATCAAATAATGCTGATCCCGCAGAGGAAATGACTCACGCTCTTGGTGCGATGGATCTGTAGTCTCTATGGATGTGTAGATTTCTCTGTGTCCCGTCTGAAAATAAAATCTCCAGACAGGACACAAATATCTATTTAACTAAAGCACTAGTTAATTAAATCACGCAATAGATTTGCAACTTGTTGGGCACTGTCGGGAATTGCTAACGATTTAGCTGCCGATCGCATTGCATCTTTACGGGCGATCGAATCTGGCTGAGTTCCGAGTAAGTCTAAAACTATTGTCTCCAGTGTTTCGGGACGCAATTCCGCTTGTCGGACCATCTCGGCGGCCCCTACTTTGACAAACTCTTTTGCATTGTGCGCTTGATGATCTTCTGCCGCATAGGGGTAAGGCACCAGAATTGAGGGCGTATGAGTCATAGCCAGTTCAGTCAATGTTCCCGCGCCTGACCGACTTATCACCAGATCTGCACGAGAAAACAGCGCAGCCATATGGGAATAAAACGGTACCGATCGGTATTGAGGATGACTCAAACTATTGGCGTTTGGATCAGATTCTCCGGTTTGGTGGACTAGCCAAATCCCTCGTTTAAACCATTTTGGGGCCGCTTGACGCACAATCTGGCTTAATGCCACCGCTCCTTGACTCCCCCCCACCATCACCACCAAGGGCACACCATCAGGAATGTCTAAGCCTTCAAGTGGACCAGGATGGGTAAGGAACTGCGATCGAACGGGAGTCCCTGTAACAATAGTTTTCGCATTGAGCGATTGAGCTGCCACCGCAAATCCCAAGGCCACCACCGTACACCAAGGCGCAAAAAAACGAGTCACTTTTCCAGGCAGCGCATTCGACTCGTGCAATATAACGGGAATTCCCAGAGACTTTGCCGCGATAATTGCTGGGGCAGAAATGTATCCGCCTGTAGTAAAAACACCTTGAAATTTGCCACGTTTGAGCAGTTTACGCACCGTTTGAATCGAGATTAGTAGTCGCCAAATTGTTTTTACTGTGCCTAAGCCCGGTTTACCCTGAAATCCAGCAACATTAACAGTATGAAGCGGATACTTATTACCAATCAGCTTCACCTCCATCCGATCGGGCACCCCGAGCCATTCGATGTGGTAGTCAGTGAGCTGTTCGGCGATCGCAACAGCTGGGAAAACATGGCCGCCCGTTCCACTGGCCGCGATCAGGAGACGGGGTTGGGGTGAATTAGACACAAATCAGACCGAATTTTTGCGGATAAGCAGCATTCTACTATTGATCGTAGATCGATTAGTCATTAGTGAACCGATCGGTGTCTGCTTTGCCATTAGCTCCCCTATACTAGAGTAGAATGCCCTTTGGCAGGCCCACCATCAGACAGGATGACGTTGTGATTATCGCTCGACTCTGGACCTTTTCGACCGCTGCTTTTCTCGCATTCATTCCCCTGAGTGTGAATGCAGCCGTTATATCCCCAAGTCAGAGCTTAGTGATTGCCCTAGACTCTGCTCTCAATGCCAAAAACATTGGAGCTATTTCTGAGCTATTAACCCCCGACTATGCCCATGACGATGGCTACACCCGTGAGACTTTGCCCCTAGCTTTACAGCGCCTTTGGAAGCAATATCCCAACCTAACCTACAAAACTGAGATTATTAGCAGTGATATGAATGGGGCGACCGAGACGATAGAAACCCTAACCACAATTAATGGTCGCCGTAGTAATCCATCAGGCCAGCTTTGGAAAATAACAGGCACTATTCGATCGCAGCAGCTTGTCCAAGCCAACCGCATCCGATCGCAATCTATTTTGTCAGAACAAACGCGAATTACCGTAGGAGAAAAGCCGCCAACCATCATGGTCAATTTGCCAGACATGGTTACGGTGGGGAAAGCATACAAGTACGAAGCGGTGATTCAAGAACCGATTAACAATGATTTATTTATGGGGACAGTGTTCGACAATCCCGTGTCGCCCGCGCTATTGAATCAGCAACAGCTACAGCTACAATTTCCCTCCATTGCTGAATTACTGAGCGGTCGCACCCGAAAAATACCAACGACAAGCAACAGCAAGCAAATTATAAAATTAAGCCGTCTAGCATCGGGCGGGTTTTTCAAAATTGGCACTGCGTCCAAAGTTCCAGAAACTCGTTGGATTTCGGCAGTACTGGCCCGTCATGAGGGCGGAATTACGATCGCAACCCAACGTCTACGCACAGTACGATAGAAGCACGGCATTACAGTCGATCAGAACAACGTTCTAGAGATTCAATCATCTATTCAAATCGAGTGCCAGAATTTAGGGCCAGAATCTAGGAAAGTATATGCCGAGAGATCTCCGGGGTTTTATTCAACAACTCGAAGCCAAAGGGCAATTACGGCGAATTAAAGCGCCTGTGGATACGGATTTAGAAATTGCTGAGATTGCCCAACGAATGCTGCAATGCGGTGGGCCAGGATTATTGTTTGAAAATGTCAAAGGTTCTCCTTATCCTGTCGCCGTAAACCTAATGGGGACAGTCGATCGTATCACTTGGGCCATGAATATGGAATCAGTGAACGATCTAGAAGCCATGGGAAAAAAACTCGCGCTATTGTATCAACCTCGTCCGCCTAAAAAGATTAAACAAGCCTTTGATCTTGGGAAGGTTTTGTTTGATGTATTGAAGGCGAAGCCTGATTTAGATTTATTTCCAGTTTGTCAACAGATTGTTCTCAAGGATGATGAGGTTGATCTAAATCAAATTCCAATGCTAAAAGTCTATCCCGGTGATGCGGGAAAGGTTGTCACACTGGGTTTGATGATCACAAAAGATCCAGAGACCAAAATTCCAAATATTGGCGTATATCGTCTACAGCTTCAAGACAAAAACACGATGACGGTGCAATGGTTGTCGGTGCGGGGGGCGACACGACATTTGCGGAAAGCGGCGGAAATGGGCAAGTCTTTAGAAGTGGCGGTGGCGATCGGAGTTGATCCAATCGTAATTATGGCAGCGGCGACTCCCTTACCATTGGATATGTCTGAATGGTTATTTGCGGGATTGTATAGTGGTTCAGGAATTCATCTGGCCAAATGCAAAACGGTTGATTTAGAAGTTCCAGCCAATTCTGAATTTGTACTGGAAGGGACGATTACACCCGGTGAGACGGCGATCGATGGTCCGGCGGGCGACCATATGGGCTATTACGGTCCGGTCCGTGAGAATGCGCCACTGGTGAGATTTCATTGTATGACGCACCGCAAAGATCCAATTTATATGACCAGCTTCAGCGGTCGTCCACCTAAAGAGGATGCGATGATGGCGATCGCGCTGAACCGCATTTATACGCCGATTCTGCGTCAACAGGTGCCAGAGATTCAGGACTTCTTTTTGCCGATGGAATCCCTGTCTTATAAGGCTGCAATTCTATCAATTGATAAGTCCTATCCGGGGCAAGCGCGGCGAGCGGCATTGGCATTTTGGAGTGCTTTACCGCAGTTCACCTACACTAAGTTTGTCATTGTTGTAGATAAGGATATTAATATCCGAGATCCGCGTGCGGTGGTATGGGCGATGACTTCAAAGGTTGACCCGGCCAGAGATGTATTCATTTTGCCCGACAATCCGTTTGATTCATTAGATTTTGCAACAGAACGATCGGGCCTAGGTAGCAAAATGGGAATTGATGCGACAACAAAAATGTATCCGGAAACCGATCGGGTTTGGGGCGATGCGTTGATTAGTGATCCACAGACGGCAGTTCAGGTGAGTAGCCGTTGGGCAGAATATGGTTTGGATGATATTGATTTGACAGTAGCGGACCCAAATAAGTTTGGGTATGAGACTTGAATCAGTGATAGTTTCCTAGCATATTGCTCTGTATATTCACATTGTGCGATCGTCACCAGAGTAATCGCACAATGTTGAACCGAATCAATAACGTTGAATCGAATTAGTAACGATCGGACCTACAAAATCAACTTTAGTATGGACGATCGATTTCAATACACTATCCCTCATTCTCAATTCTTTTTACATGGGTCTTTTGATTTGACAGCGCAAACTGAATCGTCTCTGTGCGAGAACATTCACGATCGGCCATCTAATCGCTGTTGCCATTCTGCATCAAGTTTATTTTTTTGTTCTAAAGTCTGATCTAACATATCCCGACCCGAATCATAGGCGATCGGTTGCTGGTCAATACGTAGTCGTTGTTGGAATGTTTTGGATTGAATTAGTTTGTTCTCTAGAATTTCATCTGGAGTATTCAACTGACGCGCTCGTTTGGCTCGGTCGGAATTTCTGGCTGCAATTTTACTGTTCTTTTGTCCTTGAATGAACCAGCGTAATGTTGGCAATCCCAGATAGAAGCTACTGTAGGCCAATGCTCCCAGGGAAACCGATCGGAGAATGCCAGCGGGAGCCGGAATCGATTGCGGTAAGATTCCCGTAAACCAAAGACTCAATATTAGAATTAATCCACCAATCAGCGCCGCACATGTCACTAAGGTAGGGTTGCCTGCGCTAAGTTTCCACGATTTCTCTTCAAGATAATCAGGAATAGTATCGCTCCGATCGTTTTGCGTCGTTGCTTGAACTGTTTTTTGTAATTCAGGAAAAGTATAAATTAATTGTCCCTCATCGGTTACTTGTGGAGAACCATTAAATCGCACGAGTACGGGTAATACATGCTGATCTTCATCCATATCAAACTTATTCAATGGTACATCTAAGTAAGGCGTAAGCTGCTCTGCAACGACAGCACCACCCGATTGGACAATCCGTTGAGCGATGGTTTCCCAGCGACGAGTTTCGAGATTGCGATTTGGGTTGCCATCACCGAATACAAAAGAAAAGATTGTTTCTAAGAATGATAGTTGTTTGTCTTCATCATGGGGCTTAGGCTCACCGAAGCTCAGCCAATCTCCCGGCCAGATAAACCAGCCACCGAATCCCGGACTGTATGAATTTCCGCTCTGATTTCCCCCAAAGCCACCGCCGAAACTGCCACCAGAGCCACCGTCAGAACCGCCCGAATTGTCATCATTTGAATTCATGGTGGTGATCATGATGAATCCGACCGCAAGAATTGCAAACAAAACTACAAACAATGAGCAACCAAATGCTACCCGGACAATCCAAAATAGTGTCCCTGAGATGCTGTCCCACCAAGCCTGCAATCGCAATTGCCAATACTTTGCTTGCAGGTTCGATCGAAAGTCTTTAGGAAAGGTATACGCGATATCCCCAGATTCCGTCACCTGCATTTGCGCCCCGGTCTGTGCAGCCAATGCCAGCACCCCTTGTTCTGCGATCGCAACATTCAGACCCGACTGCGTTGCGACATCCCCCACGGTTGCCCGATACTGAAGTCGATCGATCGCCGTCATAATCGCTGGATTGAGGTCGGTTAACGTTGCCATAAAGATTGGGATAAGGATTTAACGAGACTAAACGCAATATTTTTTAATTATAGAACCTGATTAACTTCTTAGGCCATCCTAAACCGATCGCGGTCCCAAGGTGTTCATGATGCAGATTCTCTAGGTGAGTTTAATTTCTAGGACTTCAAGCTGTTGATTCATCCAAGCGATCGCCTCTTCTTCTTCAGTTTCGATCGCTGAGATGAAAGCGATACTGAATTTGGGACAATGCATCATCGATTTCCGGAATACTGGTAAGGAGATAATTATTATCTATCTTTACCAGTATTTTCTATGGCTGCCGATCGTCCTAATGACTGAGCCATCTCGATCCACTCTTGAATAATCACTTCCACATGTTGGACGGCTTCTTGGTAGGTCTCACCATCTGCCATATAGCCGGGAAGTTCTGGGACTTCGACAATAAAAGCCTGATTCACTTCACTCCAGTAAATAATCAATTCGTACTTAATCTTCATTTATACTTAAGAATCAATGGACAATACCAATGGATACACCTCGTATTAATTTTTTTCGTGCTTGAAGACGTTCTTCCCACGTTTTTTCAGAGTGAGGTCTGCGCGATTTTGTATCTCCCACAAACAGCGGGGGCTGAAGTATCCATCCCATTTGTTTCGCTACTTCACTCCCAAAATGTCCATTCCAACAGATGCACAATTGGGGTTGTTATCTCAATGCGTGGGCGATGGACTCCGATCGACCATAGGTCATCGGCCTGTCGCCTTTGAACCGTACCGAAACCCTGTAGACATTGATGACATTAAATCCTGTTTAATCAAAATCTTAGAAGTTCAACAAGAACTTAACCGGGACAAAGAACAATCTGAAGTGCCGCAAGCATTTATGTGGATTATTACACCGACCTTAGCTGCTCACAAATTAGATGAATTTCATGCCATAAATGATGAAACCACCTGGGGTAAAGGGATCTATCTTTTACCCGAAGTCTTACAAACAGGTATCATTGTTGTCCACCAACTCCCAAATATTCCAGAAACCCTATGGTTTCGCTTAATGGGAAAAGGCAGAGTCCAACAAACTGCCATGGCTGAAATCGCCGCACTGCCAACAAATCATCCCTATCGTAGCAACGCATTGGATCTACTGCTATCTTATAGAGTAGAGCTAGAAGCCAAACAGAACATTGAGCCAGAAGAGCAGGCATTAATTATGCAATTATCTCCTTTACTACTCGAACGAATTGCCGCTAGTGAACAGCGTGGCGAACTCAAAGGCTATCAAGAATTAGTTTTGCGTATTTTGAGAAGGAAGATTGGCGATTTATCTCTAGAGCTAGACGCACAGGTGAGACGTTTATCTCTGGTTCAAGCCGAAGAATTAGGAGAAGCCTTGTTAAACTTTACTCACACAGATGACTTATTTCAATGGCTACAAAGTAATAATCCCACAACATTTACTGAATCCTGATCGTTACCACACTAAATATTGAATTGAATTGTAAAACGATCGTTCTTCAGTTGAGGGGCGATTTTCTTTTAGAAAGGCTTCGCCAACGGTTTTTGTATCACTGCCGACAAGCCATCCCGATCGTCCCAACGCAATGGCTAGAGGACAACGATTAAGTCACAATAAATTTAAGTCACAATAAATTCTAACAATCTGCCCAGTCCCAATAAACGCTACACTGTATGGCTTAAACACTAAGCATTGGCAATCGTATCGCCGATCGCTTTTCTGGAGAACATCATGTCTGAATCCGAAAAAATCCATCTTCCAAAAACTAGCGAATCTGAAGACCTCAAAAAGATCCGCCACACGACCTCCCATGTCATGGCGATGGCAGTGCAAAAGCTTTTCCCGAAGGCTCAAGTTACGATCGGTCCTTGGATCGAAAACGGTTTTTACTACGACTTTGATAATCCTGAGTCATTCACTGAAAAGGATCTCAAGACTATCAAAAAAGAGATGATTAAAATCATCAATCGCAAACTCCCCGTCACTCGTGAAGAAGTCAGCCGAGAAGACGCACACACTCGAATATCCGCCCAAAACGAACCCTACAAACTCGAAATTCTCGAAGGGTTACAGGAACCAATCACCCTGTATCACTTAGGCGATCAGTGGTGGGATCTTTGCGCAGGTCCACACGTTGAGAATACTGGAGAACTCGATCCGAAAGCGATCGAACTTGAATCCTTAGCTGGAGCTTATTGGCGTGGCGATGAGAAAAAAGCCCAGCTTCAAAGGATTTACGGCACTGCTTGGCAAACGCCTGAGCAACTAGATGAATACAAACGTCGGAAAGAAGAAGCCCAACGCCGCGATCATCGCAAGATTGGTAAGGAAATGGGATTATTCATCTTCTCAGAAGATGTCGGCCCTGGATTACCCTTGTGGACCCCGAAGGGAACGTTATTACGATCGATCTTGGAAGACTACTTGAAACGCGAACAAACCAAGCGTGGTTATCTTCCTGTTGTCACTCCACACATCGCCAAAGTTGACTTATTCAAACGATCGGGACATTGGCAGAAATATTCTGAAGACATGTTCCCGATGATGGCAGAAAGCCAAGAAGAGAAAGACAAAGAAATAGGTTTTGTAATGAAACCGATGAACTGTCCATTCCACATTCAAATCTACAAATCTGAATTGCGATCGTACCGCGAATTGCCCATGCGATTAGCTGAATTCGGTACCGTCTATCGCTATGAACAATCTGGTGAATTGGGCGGCCTAACTCGCGTCCGAGGCTTTACTGTCGATGATTCTCACTTGTTTGTTACTCCCGAACAACTCGATGCAGAATTCATGAGTGTTGTGGAACTTATCCTCAGCGTATTCAAGAGTTTGCAATTGAAAAACTTCCGTGCTCGCCTAAGTTTCCGCGATCCGGAAAATCCAAGTAAGTATCTAGGTTCTGATGATGCCTGGAATAAGGCCGAAAGTGCAATTCGCAATGCCGTCGAAAAAGTCGATATGGCACATTTTGAAGGCATTGGTGAAGCGGCATTTTACGGACCAAAACTAGACTTCATTTTCCAGGATGCTTTGGAACGGGAATGGCAATTGGGAACGGTGCAGGTGGATTACAATTTGCCCGATCGGTTTGATTTGGAATATGTTGCAGAAGACGGCACCCGGAAACGCCCGGTGATGTTGCATCGCGCACCATTTGGGTCATTGGAGCGATTGATTGGCATTCTAATTGAACAATATGCAGGCGATTTCCCGACTTGGCTCGCCCCTGTACAAATTCGATTGCTTCCTGTAGGCGATGATTTTGTCCAATTTGCAAAAGATACGGCAGCGGCAATGCAATTACTCGGGATTCGAGCAGAAGTGGACTTAGGCGGCGATCGTCTTGGCAAGCTGATTCGTAATGCTGAAAAAGACAAAATTCCCGTCATGGCGGTTGTCGGGGCAAAGGAAATAGAATCTAATTCCCTAAGCATTCGTACTCGTGCCGAAGGTGAATTGGGTTCTATTGATATTGCTACCGTGAGCGATCGGTTAGTCAAAGCAAACGCAACCAACGGCAATTTCTAAGATTGGATTTAAATATTGTTAAATCCTCCTCAACGTAGGAGGATTTTTATTTTTGTATAAAACAACGAATCCGACCATTCAAAATATACATTTACGATCGATTTTGTTAGGTTTCAACAATTCTACAGTTGTGCAAGAAATCAATACAAACCATACTTAGAAAAGCGATTTACCGTAAAATTCTAGAACCATAGATTAATTCATGACACGACAAAACATTTCCACAGGCTCAAAATGGGAACCTCTTATCGGATATTCCCGCGCCGTCCGTATCGGGTCTAACATCCAAATTTCCGGAACCACCGCTCCCGGCAGCAACGCCTACGAACAAACCGTCGGCATTCTTAAGACAATGAAAGACGTGCTGACCGAAGCTGGAGCAAGTCTCAACGATGTCATCAAAACCCGCATCTGCCTCACCAACATCGACGACTGGGAAAGCGTCGGCAAAGCCCACGGGGAAGTTTTCGGGGAAATTCGGCCTGCAACCGTCATACTTGAAGTCAGCCGATTGATTGATCCTGCGCTATTGGTCGAAATCGAAGCCGAAGCGATCGTCCAGTAATCCCCACTCAGACGATCGCGCTTAAATAAATTCTTACCCTATTTCAGCGCGATCGTAGCCCTT
>JAYUEW010000104.1:0-9792 GCA_043739045.1 Synechococcales cyanobacterium | reverse complement strand
GTGTAGGATTTCCCTGATCCCGTCCCCGCCAAAATCGCCATGTGGGTACTGACTAACTCCTTAACATCGATTGCCACTGGCACCGCATTCGCACCCCGCAACAAAATAGAACCAATATGCGCCGAACCCGGTTCCCCCACCTGTTTTTTGCTTAAAATGCCCTTCAGCATATCATCGCTGGCCAAAATCACCTTCGCACCCGGATTGGGACTACGACGGGGATTCATGAACCCAAGTCCTTTCTCAAAGTGGCCAATCACATCCACCGAGACTTCGTAAATTTCGGGATTTAGGTCCGTGAAGCCAACCAAAGCCGCGATCGTTTGCGGACTAATTTCAGTATCAGCAAAAATACGATCGGGCAAATGCTCAATCAAAGACCGATCGGAAATCTTGCCCAAAATCGACAATGGACGATCGGGCTGTCCCGCCGCCACTTCATCGGCTTCTGGAGATAATTCATAATAGACATACTCGCCAATTTTCACATGCCGTGTATCGGAGGTGATAAACACATACTGGTTGCCTGTTTCACCCGGCCCTTTAACGGTGCCCACAACATAGGAGGACGATGATGAAGATGATGAGGCCACGGTACGACATCCTATTACTGATATCGTTCAAGTGTACTATGCAGGATCGCGATCGCAGTAGTTTAGCCACCGTAGTCCATACCGATATCCATAATTTAGCCAATCTTGGGGGAAATACGGATACGCTGTTGCTAAACAAACGGTACGCTTGTGGAGCATATATGCATTCACTGATGCTAGTGAACATATCTTAGTTCGTGGGTGTATGGTAGATAGCATT
Organism: Synechococcales cyanobacterium; assembly: GCA_043739045.1. Classification (GTDB taxonomy): domain Bacteria; phylum Cyanobacteriota; class Cyanobacteriia; order Leptolyngbyales; family Leptolyngbyaceae; genus JAAFJU01. The sequence goes on along the minus strand of JAYUEW010000104.1, from coordinate 8,979 downwards.
TTAGGTCTCACACTCAGATTTCGTATAGCGACACTCAAAGAACAGTTTGTTAACTTCCTCGGACTCATTCTCTATGATCTATGGGTAACTACGACCCCATTTTAGAAGCGACCTTCTCTGTTATCCCAGAGCTACACGATGCTGCGTACTGGAAAACTCAGTACGAATGTCAAGTGGCAGGACAAGTCTTAACTAAGGCGTTGATCAATGAAATTCGGAAGTCTTCAGATCTATCTGTAATATATCGAACGGCTCTTCAGGGGATGGCTGATTTGTTTGGGGTTTCGCAGACCATGGTTTTACGGCTGCGATTTTGGGATCCACGCCAAATGCTAAAAGTTGCCGATCGGTTGCCAAAAACCCGTGTCCTGATCGAGTCGGTTTGGCCCATCCTCACCTCTACTGAACCCGCCCTCCCGCCTCATTCCTACTGGATTAGTGAATGTCAGGTCACGCAAGCCGCCATGCGAGGGTTTCCTGAATCCTTGAATGTGTCCACAGTGAATGATCTTGAAATGATTTTAGAGTCTCCACCCCTTGTGATAGACCTGCTCAACCCCAAAAAGCATCCAGCATTACTCATGCTGCCTCTAGAAAATAAAGGTAAACCTCTTGGTTTTTTAGTGCTTCAACATGACCAGTCTCGTCGATGGACAACAGCCGAAATTGATTTAGTCGAGTTGATTGCCGGACAGATTAGCTCAGCGATTATTCAAACCGAAACCCTGCGTCAAGTTGAGTCTATTGTGGAAGATAGGACCGCTCAACTCCAGCACAGTGTCGATCTGCAAGGCAAGCTCTATGAGTTGAACCGAAAACAGATTGAACGTCTGCGTGAAATGAATAAGCGGATGGATGAATTTCTGAGTACGCTGAGCCATGAATTGCGGACTCCACTCACAAGTATGATGCTGGCAATTCGGATGCTTCGAGAAGCGACGCTCTCCCCAGAACGACGATCGCAATATCTCAACATCTTGGAGGAGCAATGTGCCCAAGAAGCCAGTCTGATCAATGATCTTTTGGCCCTTCAGGAACTAGAGACCAAACAAATTGCGATGCAGGTTCAAGTTGTTGATATCGATCATTTCACCCAAGAACTCAAACTTGATTTTAAGCAGCGATGGACTGGGAAAGGATTGTCGCTACAGATTGAGACGGTGCCGGGGATAAGTTTATCGACCGATATCGGCAGTCTAAATCGGGTATTGTTGGAACTTCTGACTAATGCTGGCAAATATGGCGACCCTAATACCAAAGTTACCATGACCTTCAAGAAGATTGGTAAGCAGCTTGAAATTGCTGTGAGTAATCTGGGTGCAGGCATCACGGCAGCAGAAATGCCCTACATTTTTGAAAAGTTTCGGCGGGGTCAGGGCATTACAGATAGTGCTGTATCGGGAACTGGGCTGGGGCTAGCGTTAGTCAAGAGCCTTGTGCAACATTTGAGTGGAACAATTACGGCTGAAAGTACGATCGTGACTGGTAAACAGAGTGATGATGAGGTTCCATCGCACCTAACCACTTTTAGGATACTGCTGCCCATGTCCCCAGATATGGCAAAAGAATAGGGCTAGCCTTGTAATTCTATTTAAAACCGAGCCAAATGCCGTCCAAGATTGATTCTCAAATGAGGTCTGATAATGTTCCATCGCAACATACAATAATTCAAGTAGATTTGCTGATTGTCCGCTCTCAACTCCGGGAAGGCTAAATACACTAATCTACACCTTATGTTAGTTACTGCATCTCCACCCCTACTTCGATGGCAGCGTCCCAGCTATTCTCCTCTAGCGAGAAGGGTAGATGTGTCTGTTTCTGCGGCTAAATTAAGCTGGTATTTATGGCTAGATAGTCAAGGGATTCATCGATCGCCCCAGTCTCGACATCAGCGGGCAGAGTGGCTAGTTGCGACGCTTTTAGACTTAGGTCCAACGTTTATTAAAATCGGACAAGCTCTGTCTACGCGGGCAGATTTGTTACCGTTGGAATATGTCAAAGCCTTGAGCCGATTACAAGATCAGGTGCCGGAGTTTCCGGTTGAACAGGCGATCGCTATCATTGAGGCTGAGTTTGATACGTCGCTTTCGAGTCTTTATAAAGAGTTTGATTTAATTCCGATCGCGGCGGCTAGTCTTGGACAAGTTCATCGTGCCAGATTGCATACGGGCGAAGAAGTCTGCGTTAAAATTCAACGCCCAGGATTACAACGCTTGTTTGATTTAGATTTTGCGGTATTGAAGCAACTCACACTATTGGTTAAACGGGTATTGCCCAATTCGCACTATGTCGATTTTGAGGCGATTTATGCGGAGTTTACCGATATTCTTTACAAAGAAATTGACTATGTAAATGAAGGATTAAATGCCGATCGATTCCGTCGAAATTTTTCAGATCACCCCTACATTGTGGTGCCAAGAATCTACCCTAGCTTTACGACCAAGCGAGTTTTGACTATGGAGTATTTGCCAGGAATTAAGGTGAACGATCGGGCTGCTCTCGAAGCCGCAGGTCTAAACCCGAAGGACATTAATCACATTGGCATTTGCTCCTATATGAAGCAGTTGTTGCAGGATGGCTTTTTTCAGGCCGATCCCCATCCCGGAAATATGGCTGTCAGTAAAGATGGAAAGTTGATTTTTTATGATTTTGGCATGATGGCTGAAGTCCAGTCGATCAATCAAGATCAAATGATCCAAACGTTCTTTGCCGTGTTGAAGAAAGACACAGAACAAGTAATTTCGACCCTGACGGACATGGGTTTGATTGAATCCATGACGGATATGACTCCGGTCCGCCGAATTATTAAGTTTTTGTTGGAACGGTTTACCGAAAAGCCGATCGAAGTTCAGGCATTCAAAAGTTTACGCAATGAAATGTATAGTCTATTTGAACAACAGCCTTTTCGGTTGCCTGCTCGGATGACCTTTATTATTAAGGCTTTGACGACGCTGGATGGGGTCGCACGGGATCTTGACCCACAATATAATCTGTTGGTTGCGGCGAAACCGTTTGTTAAAACGTTGGCGGCGACCTCCCCGGAAAACCGAACTAAAGGCGTTGGGGTTTTGGCGAAACAAGCGCAAAGTTATTTGTCTTATAAGTTCAATAAGCCTAATACTACTGAAGTTGCGATCGCTCGCTTTGAAGAGCGTTTATCGGATGGTGATTTACAAATTCAGGTTCGCTCTGTGGAAGGCGATCGGGCGATTAAGTCGCTGAATTTGACGATGACGGCGATATTGTATGCCTGTATTACTGGGTTTTCGGCTTTGATTGGGACGATGTTGTTAGTTTCTGTAGCGTATAAGGGCGGTGCGATTTTTGCTTTTGTGATTTCGGCTGTGTCTGGAGTAATATTAGTTCGCAAGTTAGTTCAATTGGCGGTGCAATCAAAACTTAATCAATTGGCTGGAAACTAATTTGATTTTTAAACTTAAATCTATCCAATTTAAAGAGTGGGGAAGATCCGATCGTTTGTTCCTGAATCAAATAGAATCATTTGCTTTAAGTCAAATTTTAATGGAATCACATCTCCAATATTCGGACCTATTTCATTAATTGATTGAGTGAAGATAAGCGGGAACATTCCGCCTTTCGTTGGCATCTCAGCTTGAATCAAACGAGTGTCTTGATTCAAGAGTTCAATCTGTATTACTGTTGCCGAGACATGGGATAGTGCAGGTTCAATTTTGATATTCTGGGGTGCAATTCCAAAATAAAACCATTGACCCGATTGTAATTCACTTTTCAAAGCGCGTCTTAATGCGATCGTGGCTGGAATCATCCGATCGCCCACCTGAAACCCATCACCTGTAAAGGGCACTGCAAATACATTCATCGCTGGATTGCTTGATAGGGCTTCTGCACGGTTTTTTGGGAGCGATGAGTTAGATATTGGATTTATGAGAGACATTATTAGGAAGGATTAGGAGTAGTTATGAGTGATTGCAGAATATTCTCATTTTAGATTGAATGAATTCTCCCCAGCTCTTGCTTCACTAGTTTATCCATTATGTTTTACCTATTATGCGTTTTTTGTGAAAGGGTTGAGTGATTTTCGCTGTTGAGTGAGAAGTTCTTATAAAATATAGGAAGCTTATTTACAATAATACTATGTCTAGACGTTCAATCTCTAAGCTCCTATGGCGATCACAAGTCTTACGCCCCTATCAGGTCTTGAGTTCTAAAAAACGGCTAGAAGCAGTTGGCTATGAATGGATAAAATGGTCTGCAAGCCAACCCTAAAATCTGAAAAATTACTTCTTAGGAACGTTCAGGTTCAACTTCTGCGGGCTTGTGCAGTTCAGGGATCGTTTGCCCGATTGCAAGGGGCTATTTTAGGCGGTGAGTATATGACTAGCCGATGCTTGACAAGGGAAAATTCTGAAGCTGCATTGAAAATTTCTCAGCAAAAAATTCAGTGATATATTGGACCTAAAGACTACTAATTTACTATTTTAAACGTTCAAATACATCCATTAGAATTTTTGACATTGCTTTTGTACCATAGAATTCCAAACACCGATCGCGAGCCTGTTTCCCTTTCTGTTCTGCAAGATCCCAATTTGCAAATATTTCAGTAATCATTTCAGCAATCTGTATCGGATTTTGTGGCTCAACCAAATAACCCGTATCTCCCAAAATTTCAGGAATATCGCCAACAGTAGTAGATAAAATCGGCTTTGCCATTGCCATACCATCGGTTAACTTAAGTGGAAACTGGGCAATGGCAGTCGAGGTATTGCGCTGAGGCACCACTAAAATATGGGCAGCGGCCACAAGTTCAGGCATTTTCTCAATGGGCGATCGGGGCAATTGAATGATCCATTTACCATAACGTTCTTTTAACCGATCGTCATAGTCATCATAGGGACTGCCACCAATAATCACGAGGCGCAAATCATCCTGATTCAATAATTCCAGAGCATCTAGTACATCTTCAACCCCTTTGTGTGGACGGGGCGCACCGGGAAACATTAATATCCGATAGTCAGAGAATCCCAATTGCGATCGAATTTGGTCTGAATTATAAAGGTCTGGATTAAACAACTCCATATCTTTACCATTGGGCAAATACACCCCACCAAACCGCTTTTGTAAAAAGGTTGTATTCACCGTCAATCCGTCCACCCGATCGAACCACTTTTCTAACCATTTTATATACAATGGATGCCCCGGTTCCCGAAGTTGTCCATTAGATTTAAAAATATCTCTATATCGCTGTTTCAAACTACTAGGCGCATACCTCCAATCATCACCCCCACACCAACTCAATTCCCAATCGTCTATATCTAATAGCAATGGTTTTTTCGTTTGCCAACGCCGCAACAGGCCAATGCCAAAACTTGTTGGCTTGGGCTTGATAGCATAGATATAGTCGCCATCTAATAGTCCCAATAATTCAGGCACTTTCAATAAAATTCCTGGTAAAGTTCCCCCCGGAACCGATCGGACGACGACCCGTTCCGGTGGCTCTGCATACAAGGTCGGACTAAACTGAAATCCCACCACTTCCACACTGTATCCAATTTCCAGCAATGCTAATGCCAATAGGTAAGCCCGTATCGTGACGGCGCTACAGAGATCACTGGCAATGATGGAAACCTTGGGCATTATAAATAGAGAATTTTGAATATTGGATCTCAGACATTAGATAGGTAATCTCAAATTTTAAAGTTTAAAATCATTTTTTAACTTTGGTTGGTCAGGAATGATTTTGATAACTCCAAGTTTGATCCCATCGAGCAAGATTATCATCAGTTGACGAATTTCAGGAGGAAGCGGCTTGGAGGATAGGAGATTGTTGGTTATTTGTCGGTAGGCTTCTGGTGAAATGACCTGCATTAGTTTGATTTTTGCAAGCTGGTCAGCGATCGGAACTTGTTTTTTATTTCGTAGAAGTGCCATTTCTTCAAGCCTATTGAATATAACTAATAATCTCTCGCCCTCTCAAAGCCCACTCAAAAGATAGTCATCCATTTTTGCGTTACGCTCTAATTATCGACAGATTTATCTGAAAAGAAGACAGTTTCGATCAATGATCTCCCATCCCCTTTTTAATCATGCCCTTTTCACCTCTGCAAGTTTACCGTTTGCCCGCATTGTCTGATAACTATATTTTTATTTTGGTAGATGGTCGGCAGGTCTCGGTCGTTGATCCGGGTGATGCGAGCGTAGTGTTAGATTTTTTACAAACACACAATCTTGAGCTTTCCATGATCCTGAATACCCATTATGACGGCGACCACGTTGCAGGCAATCGCGCATTGCTAGCGGCTTATCCAGGAATTCCGGTCTATGGTAGTGCGATCGATCGGGGGCGAATTCCAGGGCAAACAGTATTTTTAAATGATGGCGATCGGGTTGGGGTGGGCGCATCCATGGGTCACGTATTGTCCGTTCCAGGCCATCGTCACGGTCATATTGCCTATTATTTCCCGGAATCCGCTGATTTGTTTTGTGGGGATGTAATTTTTTCGGCAGGGTCGGGCCGGGTTAAAGATTGTACTCATGAACAAATGCAGAAGTCTCTAGCCAAATTACGATCGCTCCCCGACAACACTAAGATTTGGTGCGCCCATGAATATACCCTAGACAATTTGACCTTTGCCTTAACCATTGACCCCGACAACCTAGAATTACAATCCCGCATGGTTGAGGTTCAAAAACTCCGATCGACATTGCAGCCGACAATTCCAACAGAACTGGGATTTGAAAAACGCACCAATCCATTTTTGAGATGGGATTCAGAAGTGATTCGATCGCAGCTTGGAACTATGGATGATGTAGAAACCTATACCGAAGTACGATCACGCAAGAATAAATTTTAGGCTGGACAACCTACAATTCCAAAAGCTATGCAATTCTGACAGCTAATTCTGACGGCTATACGATCGGTTCCTGAAATAGTGGAATCGTAAACGTCACCGTCGAACCCAATCCTTCACCCATACTATAAAAATGAACTTCGCCACCCATAGCATTGACTAAAGTTTGAGAAATCGCCAGCCCCAGCCCTGTTCCGCCATACTGCCTTGTAGTAGACCCATCGACTTGGCTAAAGGATTGGAACAATCGATCTTGTTTTTCTAATGAGACCCCAATTCCCGTGTCGGCCACTCGTACCATCATCATTCCAGGACATTCATGGTTTTGAACCACAACCTTACGTCGAACAAATTCAGTCGTGATGGTCAGTCCCCCTTCATGGGTGAACTTGATCGCATTGCTTACAAGATTCAACAGAACTTGATATAGACTTTGGTAATTCGTATAAAGAATTACCGGATCTCGGGTTTGGGGCATTTGAACTTCAAAGGTGAGATTTTTACGTTCCGCAGAATTACGTTGCGATCGGAGCAGATTCTCTAGCACCTCACTAAAATCAAGGGGAGTCAAATCAATTTGGTGTTTTCCAGCTTCAATTTTAGCTAGGTCGAGGATTGTATCAATCAACACAAGCAAATGCTTAGAAGACTTCATTGACTCCTCTAAAAATTCTTGTTGCTCTTTAGGATCATCCGCCATTCCATCTAAAATTAAGTTCAGGAAGCCGATTATGCCATTGAGCGGCGTGCGCAATTCGTGAGACGTATTCGCCAAGAATTCACTTTTTAAACGGGATGCTTCTTCAGCTTGACGGATCGCTTCTTCTAGAGCTTCCTGTTTGCGAACTAATGTTTTGTTGAGCTGCTCAGATTTATTAAACAATTCAGCATGGGCAATGGCCGTCCCCACTTGGTCCGCGAGTTCTTCTAGAAAGGCCAATTCAGAATCACTCCACCCAAAATTTTCCCTCACTCGCCACAAAACAATCAAGGCATTCACTTCATCTTGATAGCCCGTTGCAACTACCATACGGCTGTAGGTAACGCCATCAATCGTCACCACATCCGTCACCACACACCGATCGTCGTCCCCATCTAACTCAACAACGGGATAGGGTTCGTCTAGCAACGGCGATGGACGCAGACGGTTAATAGCCGCACGTAAGGTTGGCTGATTTTCCAAAAGTTCATAGCGGCCCTGCCAGCTTTCCTGATTCTCACCACAGGATTCAGCCTCAATTGTCACCTGGCCCGCAGATTCGTTCAGAGAATAAATTGAGCACCGATCGATAATTAATGTCGTGCCCAACCCATCAACCGTTTGCTGCCAGATTGTCTTCAAGTCCAAGGTGCGGCGAATATTCCAAGAAATTGGAGCCAAGAGCAGATGATACCGATCGGCCACATTCAAGCCCGTGGGAACGGCCAATAATGGCGGAAATTGTCCTTGCCCCTGCACAAAAATACTCTGTACTTGATCATTCGGTAAGACGATCGGACTCAGCGTGATTTGGATATTCACCTGTGATCCGTTACACCAAAACATCCATTCCAACGTCTCGGGTTGCCGAGTTTGCACTAGCCGATCGAGAACGTGCTGATAGGCAGAAAAATCGACCGGACGAAATAGAGAATGGTCCCGTTGTCCGACAATTTGATTAACCTGTGGGTTAAGGCCGACAGCATCATCACTGTAAAACGATAAAAATTCGCCCGAGACCCCATGACTGAACCATAGATTTCTCATCTGGGAAGTAAATTCATCCATCATCAACAGGTAATTTTCTGGGGCCGTGGTCGGGGAATTAGCAGTGTACTCAACATTGTGTGCAGAATTGTGTGCAGAACATTCAGGGTTCACAGGACCGCCGTAGGGTTCAGAAATGGAGGGCATCATGAAGAATTCCAGGTCAACAAGGATAGATGAAATTAAAGCTTACTTAAGTCTGCCAATTCGGAAGGCAAAACGCACATTTTCACTAGTCTTTTTTACACCTAATCATTCACAAGCACCGCTTTTTTGCGATAACGATCTCGCACGTATCCATTCTCTCATTGCGGGAAGGCATTACAATACTTGTGACCTCTGCAAATTCTTCAGATAGAGAGCGTATTGAACCCCCATGACCGACGTACCCGTCAGCCGCAT
>JAYUEW010000103.1:0-7130 GCA_043739045.1 Synechococcales cyanobacterium | reverse complement strand
TTGGATTAAGGTTAAATTTAATTGCAGGGATTTACAATTATGAGCTTAGTTTATCTTTAGAACAGACGATTTCATGATACTTTCGCAGGAGGTCTAATGCGTTGTGGATACAGGCTTTGCAGGTGCGTTGACGCTTCCTCCAGCGATCGTTGCAAAGCTTGAGTTACCATTTGTGATTCGGATGAATGCAAATCTGGCGGATGATAGTAATGTCATGACCCCTGTTCACAAAGCAACCGTTCTGTGGCACGGACGAGAGGAGGATATCGCAGTCCTAGCTATGGGTTGTCGTCCACTCTTGGGAACAGCATTATTGGAAGACTGTAATCTCAATATTGATTTTCGGGAAGGTAGCGCAGTAGTTTTGGTGGAACTGTAGCGATCGGCTTTGCCCCAAATCAACAGACAAACGCTGTAATTGAGATCGCCCTTTCAGCAAATCGATCGCACAAATCAGCAAATGAGTTCGGGGTTATGGAAAATGCGATCGTGTTAAGGGGAAATGCGATAGTCAATTGGAGAAACGGGCGATCGTGTTGAGGGAAGAGCGATTCCCAAGGGAGGCTTCGCCAACGTTTTTGTAGCAATTGAGGTTGGGGAAGGGCGATCGGGATTCTCGCTCCGGGAAGTGTCGCCAACGATCCGGCTATAATTAAACTTAACGTTGTTTCTTCTCAAGCCTTATGCTGAACGTCTCAGAAGCACTGCAACAAGCCGAATTTACCACCAACGCAGATGGACAATCGATCGTCCAACTCAATCTCTCTGCCTGGGAAATCATTCAATCTGCTGTGCAACCGCAGGATGATGACACCGAAGACGAAGCCTTAATGATGCAACTATTTCTAGACTTCATCACAGCAGATGCCCTAAAAAACAACACCCTTCAACCCTACACGATCGCACAGTCCGAAGCCGCTCACAGTCTCATTAATGGCATCGAACTGGATTATGACTAAACTCATCTGTAACGGATGGGAGATTTTATTCCATCCCAAGTTCTTCGGCTTGCAATATCAGGAACTTTTCGCTTGCGTTACCCAACTCAAGCAACGATTCCCCGACTCCGAATTCAAAACGCACACGACCGTCAAACTATTTGCAGCTCTCACGATCGGCATCGAAACTAAAATTCCTGCGGATCCGTTTGCCAGTCATTTCGCACTTACCGGACCTCTGAAGCGGTATGGACGGATGAAGAAAATGGGATTATCCGATCGTTATCGTCTATTTTTCCGAGTCTTCGATACCCCTGAACGAAAAGCGATCGTCATCCTTTGGCTGGGTTTCCCGCGCAAAGAAGGCTCCAAAAATGATTGCTACAATGTTTTTACCAAAATGGTTACCCGAGGAGAATTCCCCATAAGCATCGCCGAAATCTTTCCCTCAACATAAGCTGCGCCAACGGGTTTGTGGCAATTGGGTGGGGGAAGGGTGATTGATGAACGATCGCCCATTTCAATCAACAGAAACTCGTAATCATCCCAAGACCATCAATTACGGTTTAGCTGGTGCCGGAACCTCAGGCTTCGCATCAGGTTGTGCGTCCGTTGGCTTGTCACTAGGATTCTCTGTTGGTTGCGCAGCATTTGGCTTAATTCCACCCGCTGTCGGACTTGGACTCGCGATTGGACCTGCCGCTAAACGACTGATTTGATCCTTAACTTCAGGTGGTGCAACACTCAACGCCTTATCAAACAATCCCTTCGCCTCATCCTTTTTCCCCTGTTCTTGCAACGTCAGCGCCTTACCAAGATAAGCCTGGAAATCATCCGGTTTCCCCTTAATCGCCGAATCAAAAACGCGCACCGCCTCATCAAATCGCTTCTGATTCGCAAAGGTCCGACCCAGCAATACTTCAATAGCCGTCGTATCGATCGCGCCCGGAGTGGCTTGGTTTACTTTTGGCGCATCCCGCAACGTGTCTTGTAAAAGACCGATCGCCGCTTCAGGACGGGATTGCTTAACTAAAAGCTGCGACAATTCGCTCAAAATTTTCAAATCAGCGGGCTTCGACTTCAGCGCCTCTCGATACACCTGAATCGCCCCTTCATCATCTTTTAAATACTGCTTCGTTCTCGCTAATAGCACCGCATAGTCAGGAACCGTTGGGTTTAGCTTTACCAACTTTTCCAAAGGTTCAACAGTCCCTTTAATATCATTCAGCCCACGTTTTGCATTCACAATTCCCCGCAAGGCATTGGGATTCTCGGGTTCTCGTTGAAGGACGGACTCGTAGCCCCGCAACTGATCCTCAAACTGCTTCCGTTGTGCATCAGGGGACGGAGAATTCACCGAAACAGGCGCATTCTGGGGTGTATTTAGATAAGGAAGAACCGAAACGCCTAGCAATGCAACAGCAGAAAACGCTAGGACAATTCTGGGGAGCCATCGGTTGCGCTTTGTTTCTTCTGCCATGACAAAATCTCTACTGGGTCAACTGCCCAGCGATTGTACCGCAAACTATAGAATCCGATCGCACTAGTAACGATCGGATTTTCACCCTAATGCCTCAACACTAGTTCAACACAGGGCTTTGCATTCCACTCACAACAACAGGGTCAACAATGGATTCTAGTTCCGGTTTTGCTTCGACTTCGCGTATTTCGATGTGGTTCAGCAATGTCGAAACAAAGGCAAAGAGCAAAAATGGTAGCGACAACACCAAAATTAATCCCACGACTCCCAGCGCAAACACCGGACGACTGGCCCCCATTAATCCCATAGCCGTGGCTAGGCTGAGAAAAATAACTAGTAACCAAACGATGATTTGACTGTAAACATCCCCAAAGGACAGCGTACAGACTAATTTATAGCTACGTAGAACATCTAAACTTTTGATAGGGCTATTCATAAAGACCTCAGCATTCTAACAATTAGACAAGCATCAACAGGTAATCGTTTAGTTTAAAAGATCTGTCTAGATTTGTGGGTTTTCTCAATCTTTATGCAGCATTCTTAATGCTTTGAAACATTCATTAGTATGAATAATAGAACCGTCAAGCTTTAGCGATGAAGCCGATCGTTGAGTGCCGTCAACCGATCGCACAGCAGCGCATAAAATCCCTCACTATCTACCGCACAAACCACCTCAACATTCGGCGCACGATCGGATACCCCATACCAATCCACAATGGTCCGTCCGATCGTCACCTCACTTTGAATCTCTACCTCAACAAAGCACTTTCGCGTTTCAAATAGCGTTGGATTAATCAAATAGGCAATCACACAAGGGTCATGGAGCGGTGCGCCCTCAAAGCCATATTGCTGAATATCGTGATGGCTATAGTCCTCTAAAAGCGTCGCAACTAATGTGCCGATCGGATCCCCAATTTGTCGAATTCTCGCTAATCTGCCGGGTGTTGCGATCGCCTGATGAGTTACGTCTAAGCCCATCATCACAACAGGAACCCCTGAAGTCATGACAATCTGCGCGGCATGTGGATCACAATAAATATTAAATTCCGCTGAAGGCGTGACATTTCCATGGGTCGTCGCACCGCCCATCATTACCACCTGCGCAATTTTTTCGATAATTTCTGGTGACTTGACCAATGCGATCGCTAAATTGGTCAACGGTCCCAGTGTCGCAATTCTCATGGGTTTTACAGAAGCCAACAACGTTTCAATCAAAAAATCTACGCCATGTTGAGGCGAGAGTTCGATCGTCGGCTCCGGCAAATTCACTTGGCCCAATCCGGTCGCCCCGTGAACATATTCTGCGGTGATGAGCGATCGTAATATTGGACGACCACATCCCGCAAACACAGGCACATTAAACACTTGAGCCAATTCACAAATCTTGCGTGCATTCGTTTGGGTATGAACTAAGGGCACATTTCCGCCGACCGTTGTGATGCCCCGCAGATTTAGCTCAGGCGAGGCAAATGCTAACAAGAGTGCGATCGCGTCATCAACACCTGGATCGCAATCGATAAGAAGGTCCGTATCAAAACCATTAAATTGACTCATTTGACTTTAGGATAAACTCTTCTAAGTTCCAACTATCGACATGGAATTTTTCAATCATGGCATCAGAAGCGATCGAAATCCTTACCCCTGAAGAATCCCGCCGCACCATTACCCGTCTTGCCTCTCAAATTGTCGAGCGGGCAGGCGATTTATCAACATTAGTCCTGATCGGAATTCATACCCGAGGGGTTCCGCTAGCCGAGCGACTGGCGGCTCAAATTCAGCACCTTGAAGGCATCTCTATCCCATTTGGCTCACTCGACATCACCTTTTACCGCGACGATCTCGATCGGATTGGTGCCCGCACGCCCGAAAAAACGAATCTACCGTTTGATTTGGCTGGAAAGCAAGTTGTGTTAGTCGATGATGTTATTTACAAAGGAAGGACGGTGCGAGCAGCGCTTGATGCCATGAATGACTACGGTAGACCAAGTATAGTGAGGTTGGCCGTTCTAATCGATCGCGGCCATCGAGAAGTGCCGATTCAGCCAGATTTTGTTGGGAAAGTCTTACCAACTTCCAAAGAAGAAATTGTTAGGGTTTATCTATCTGAAATGCATGGACGCGATGGCGTGGAAATCCTGAAAGGCTAGGATTTCTATATTTTTGCGTTAAAAAACGATTTTATTGAGGAGAACCCCCGGATGTTGCTAGCGCTTGGAAAAATTGGTGATGAGACCCAAAATCGGAAAGCCGATCATCTCAAGGTATGTCTCGAAGAAGATGTGCAAAGCCATGTCACCACGGGGCTTGAATCCTATCGATTTGATCATAATGCTCTCCCAGAATTGGACTGGCATGATCTATCGATCGCCACTCAGTTTCTCAATAAAGAACTCAATGCGCCCTTTCTGATTTCGTCCATGACGGGCGGCACAGATCTGGCCAAAACCATCAATATTCGCCTTGCTGAAATTGCTCAAACTTACGGGCTAGCGATGGGAGTCGGGTCTCAGCGGGTGGCGATCGAGCGGCCTGAGCTAGCGGATGGGTTTAAACTTCGCGAAATTGCCCCGACGGCGCTCCTGTTTGCCAATATTGGGGCCGTTCAGCTTAACTATGGCTACGGGCTAGATCAGTGCAAACAAGCGATCGATCTTCTCGAAGCGGATGCCCTGATTCTCCACCTCAATCCACTCCAAGAAGCCGTCCAAACTCGGGGCGATCGTAACTTTAAAAACCTATTAGATAAAATTGAAATGCTTTGCGAAGATCTTCATATTCCGGTGATTGCCAAGGAAGTCGGGAATGGGATTTCGGCAAAATTGGCTAAACGTCTGCTGGACTGCGGGGTGCGGGCGATCGATGTGGCGGGTGCAGGCGGAACCTCTTGGGCCAAGGTGGAAGGCGGACGGGCTGAAGATCCTCGCCAAAAACGACTGGCTGAAACCTTCAGTGATTGGGGAATTCCGACCGCCAATAGTCTGTTACAAGTTCGTAGCATCTCCAAAAGTATCCCCTTGATTGCGTCCGGAGGCATTCGTAATGGACTCGAAGCGGCGAAATGTTTGGCGTTAGGCGCGGATCTTGTCGGCTTGGCGTTGCCATTTTTAAAAGCAGCTCACGAATCAGAAACAGCCCTTCAAACTCTCACTGAAATTCTGATTGATGAAGTGAAGACCGTTCTCTTTTGCACCGGAAATCCTGACCTCGAAAGCTTAGTCCGATCGGACTCTCTGATTCACCTCTCCAGTCAACGCCGAACCGCCGTCAATCCACCACCACTTCAAATGCGTAGTTATAGCCCTTAAAGTTCGAGTCCAATGTGATTTGATAGTTGCCAGATTGGGGGAGTTTGCCAGACCAAGACGTAGATTCATCAAATGACTCCACAAGTACTTTACCGTTGGGTGCAATAACTGTGGGCCGTGGGCCTTTCTGTGGGTTCAGGGTCAGGGTTTGGCCCTTCAATAGGTAAAGCGTATAGACATGGCTTCCAGTGCCAATGAACTCGTCGGCGATCGTGGTGTCTTTTCGATTTTTGGCAAATTTGACCCGTTCTTCTTTTCGATTACAACCACTGACAGTGATTTTTTTGGCAACCCAGCCCTTCATTGGCGTTGAGATTTTGAACCAGTCGTCCCGCTGATCGACAATCATCACAAACATCCCATTTTTGAGAGTGCCGACGATCGGGCTATCTGGTGAACTCCCTGCTGTTGTGGGCTGCGATCGGACATTGGCGGGAGGATTTGGATCGTTGATTTTGCCCATAGTAGTTTCACAACGCTCCACAAGTCGCAAGCTCTCGGGTGCCGCTGTCGAACCCGTCGAACCATCTTGATCACTCGTCGAAGAATCGGTTGTGGTTGAAGGTTCAGCTGTGGGAGCGGACGATGGAGATGTTGAACGTTTTGCCGAGACTTGCGGCGAGGAACTCTGGGATACTATTGCGCCAGCCCCCTCTGGAATTTTGCCTGTCCCAGATCTAGAATCGATCGATGGAGACGGCTGGAGCATCGCAATTGTGGTGCCACCGATCGCCCCTAAGGCTACGAGGCTACCAATAATGACACTGGGCTTTTTTATAAACGATCGAAGAGATTCGGGTTCCATGAGGTCCTGCGCTCCTAGCGAAAAAGTTCCCGTAGCACTGCTACACAAGAACCTACAGGATAAACCTTGAAAACTACGGAAAAATCAATCTGATTTTTCTAGTCCCTTAGTTTGGATTGGTTGTGGATGGTCAATGTTTTTGGTCAGGATTACCAAAAAATTGGGTAAAAGCCTCCCTCGGTAGTGCCTTTATGTAAAGGATGGAGAGAATTCAAGGGGAAGTCTTCTCAGCATTTTGACTCGAATTTGATAATTGTAGTCATGAATGAAATTCCAAATGGCTGCAATATGATTCTCTAATTTCTTGGAAAACGATAAGGTCTTTCGCACCAATCGCGAGATTCGCGGTCTGAACGTATTATTCAGACGTTCAATGTAACTCGTGAGTCCGCTGCCCCAGTGATTCATGACGCGTAGACGGGAATACCGCTCGGTAGGCTTCCCAGTGGTCTGTATAAATCTTGGCACATTGGCGATAGACACTAGGCACAGAGTCCCACAGCGCCTGAGCAGAATCCTTAGAGCGGTCCCCGATATGACAGCCAATCACCTCGCGTGTTTTGACATCCATCGCTAACCACACCCACTGCTTATTCCCCTTG
>JAYUEW010000102.1:0-8059 GCA_043739045.1 Synechococcales cyanobacterium | reverse complement strand
TCTACCGCAACAATGATCTCTAAATTACGCGTTATTTTTTCAATATCCCAATTCCACCAAGCAATCTCAGCCAGAGATTTAATAATGTCATCAGAAAAGCGCTGGCGAATACATTCATTTGGATTGCCACCAACAATAGTATAAGGAGCCACATCCTTGACGACAACCGACTTGGCGGCAACGATCGCACCATCACCAATCTTTACTCCCGGCATGATAATAGCTTCATAGCCAATCCAAACATCATTACCAACTACTGTATCTCCTTTGTAGGGTAACTCACCGGGTTGAGGTAATACTTTTTCCCAGCCATTTTGAAAGGCAAAAAAGGGATAAGTCGAGAAGCTATTCATTTTATGGTTTGCACCATTCATAATGAATTTTACACCTCTAGCTAAAGCACAAAATTTACCAATGATTAACCGATCGCCCACAAAGGGGAAATGATACAAAATATTTCGCTCAAAATCTTCTGAATCCTCTGGATCATCATAATAGGTATAGTCCCCAATAATAATATTAGGATTGGATACCGTATTCTGAATAAAACAAACCTGTGGAAATCCGTTCATTGGATGCTTATCTTTTGGATTAGGTCCGAACATAAGTTTCTCCGTTAGTTATCAGTCCAGCCAAAAAGAATGATCCGATCGGGTTGAAATTCCTTAACAATTTTTTGACTAAAGTCTTGAATTTGGCTGAAACTAATCACCCGATAATTTACCAAATAAATTACCTAATTCTAACGGATGAGGACGCTTATGTAAGCGATCGCCAATATAGATAGTCTGTCTGCCCATGTTACGTGGCTGTATTGAGCGATATAGTAAATAAGAACCGTTTGCCGCCGATCGCCATGTTCAATCGCACCATCATTCCGCTTGCCGCTCTCTTGCTTAGCATTACGAATCCCTCGATCGCCGCAGAACCCATCTTTGCACCTGGTGAAAACCTGACGGTTCAAGGTATTCCAGCCGTTCCACAACGTCTCGTCGATCGGGTGAATCGCTACACTAATTTCCGATCGGCAAGTCTGAATAGCTGGCATCCCAAAAAGCGCGAACTGTTGATTTCAACCCGATTTGGTGATGTTGCTCAAGTGCATCAGGTAAGTATGCCGTTGGGAATGCGAAAACAATTAACCTTTTTCCCGGAGCGCGTTGGTAATGGTAGCTACGCACCGATCGGCGGTAAATATTTTATCTTCAGCAAAGACATTGGTGGAAATGAATTCAATCAAACTTATCGCTATGATTTAGAGAGTGGAAACACAACACTATTAACCGACGGCAAATCTCGAAATAGTCTCGGAACTTGGGCCAATAAAACCGATCGCGTTGCCTACAGTTCAACCCGTCGCACCGGAAAAGACAATGATTTTTATATTATGGATCCCGCCAATCCATCAGGAAATAAACTAATTGCTCAAAATATAGGCGGCGGATGGTCAGTGTTGGACTGGTCTCCTGACGATCGGACCTTACTCGCGATCGAATACCTATCGGCTAATAAAAGCAATCTTTGGACTATTGATATTGCGACTGGAATCAAGACACGCATTACACCCGAAGGTCCAGAAGTCGCCTATACCAGTGCATTTTATAGCAAAGATGGAAAGGGTATTTATATCGTGAGCGATCGGGATTCAGAATTCTCACGGCTCGCCTATGTTGATATTAAAACCAATCAACCGACATATTTAACTAGCAATATTCCCTGGGATGTCGAAGAAACTGAACTGTCGCCTGATGGTAAGTATATTGCGATCGTCAGTAATGAAGCGGGCATTAGTATTTTGCGCGTTTTAGATACAATAACTCGAAAAGAAATCAACCTGCCAAAACTCCCCACAGGCGTGATTCTTGGAGTGAATTGGCGCAAAGATGACTTGAATAATCCTGAACTTGGTCTAACCTTTTTGTCAGCCACTCAAACGGCTGATGTGTATTCAGTTGCCCTCAAAACAAAAGCAATCACCCGCTGGACCGAAAGCGAAACAGGCGGATTAAAAACCGATCGATTTAGTAATGCTGAATTAATCAATTGGAAAAGTTTCGATAATCTGAATATCTCAGGATTACTTTACCGACCGATTGCAAACAAATTTTCCGGCAAACGACCTGTCATTATCGATATTCATGGCGGACCTGAAGGCCAGTCAAGACCCTACTTTCTGGGACGACGCAACTACATTCTCAATGAAATGGGCGTTGCCATGATTTTTCCAAATGTTCGAGGATCACTAGGCTATGGCAAAACATTTCTGACCCTCGACAATGGATTTAAACGCGAAGATTCCGTAAAAGACATTGGTGCATTGCTAGATTGGATTAAACAACAGCCCGATTTAGATAGCGATCGAATTCTGATTACAGGGGGGAGTTACGGCGGCTATATGTCATTGGCAGCGGCGGTGAAGTATAACGATCGGATTCGAGGAAGTATAGATATTGTCGGCATTTCTAATTTTGTATCATTTTTAGAACGAACTGAAGGCTATCGTCGAGATTTACGGCGAGTCGAATATGGTGACGAACGAGAACCTAAAATGCGCGAATTTCTCACAAAAATTTCGCCACTCACGAATGCCAGCGCGATTAAAAAACCACTCTTTGTTATTCATGGCAAAAACGATCCTCGTGTGCCGCTGAATGAAGCTGAACAAATTGTCACAACGGTTAAACAAAATGGCGTGCCTGTTTGGTATTTGATGGCGAACGATGAGGGACATGGCTTCTCTAAAAAGAAAAATGTAGATTACGAGTTTTACACGACCGTGCAATTTATCGAAGAGATGCTATTAAAGTAATTAAGGCCGAATTTGGAGTCGGAGCTATTTCCAGTCTCGTGCCCAATATTCCCCTAGTCCTGGAATTGCCCAACAATATGGCCGACCGATCGCATTCCGTCGCTATCTTAAATATGGTATTCCTGCCACCGCCGCACAATTGATTGTCCTTGCATTTTACGTTTGGTTGCGTTTTCTGAGGTAGCTTCTATTGTGGTTGGTGTTGAGGTGGAAATTAAGACTATCAATTTACTAAAAATTCAACCTTAGGACCATAGTCCTAGATGGCATATCGGTACGATCGGGACATTTCTCCCATGACATACGATATTCCTCAATCTAAGATAAGTTTGTAGACACACATTTCTTTAGAGCGTCCTCAATGATCTCACGTCAGTTTTTCTCTATGGTCACAGGTGCAATGCTCATAGTCGCACCCCTGTTTGCAACCTATTCTAATGCGCAGGCAGCTCCCACAGGCAATCGGATGGAACGATCGCCGCAGTGGAAGCAATTCCAAACACAACTCAATCTAACGGCGAGCCAAAAAGCCCAGCTTAAGGAAATCTGGACTCAAAGCCGCGCTCAAAGGGAGGCTGTTTTGACTGATGCTCAAAAAACTCAACTCAAGACCATGAAGGCATCTCGTGCTCAAGGCGGAGAACGAGGCAAGGGCGATTGGAAGCAACTCGGGCTAACAGCGGAGCAAGAAACTC
Organism: Synechococcales cyanobacterium; assembly: GCA_043739045.1. GTDB lineage: Bacteria > Cyanobacteriota > Cyanobacteriia > Leptolyngbyales > Leptolyngbyaceae > JAAFJU01. Next base: position 4,555 of record JAYUEW010000102.1, on the reverse strand, counting down.
AACTGAAAGCAATCCGTGAATCCGCTGAAGCAAAAGAGCAAGCCGTCTACACTTCGGAACAAAAGGCATTAATAGCAAAGCATCGGGCCGAGCATCCCCGTAAAGCAAAGTCCGCTGGAACAACTTGAAACTCCATTAATCCCCTCAATACAACGGGCGGATGAAAGTACTCCGATCGGCACTTTAGCCTAAAATAAAAATGGCATCCTGAATTACAACTGGGGATGCCATTTTTAAATCATAGTTTCAATTTCACGGCTAGATTATATGGCCTGACGAACTGAATTAAACGCGTTCTAGAGCCTCGATCGTTTTAGGAACCGCCGCCGTCAAGACCTCATTACCATCGGTTGTCACTAGAATGTCATCTTCAATCCGAATGCCGATCCCCAACCACCGATCGGGAATGGCAGGTTGGCCTTCGAGTGGTTCAAAATCAGGCCCAATATAAATCCCAGGTTCAGCCGTGATCACTTGGTTGGGAGCAAAAGTATGCCACAGATCACCTGTTTTGCGACCGCCTACATCATGAACATCCAACCCAAGCCAATGTCCAGTGCCATGCATAAAGAATGGTTTGTACTTCTCTTCTTTAATCACCTCATCGATTTCACCAACAATTAACCCCAATTCCATTAGCCCTTCTGTAATGACTCGCACCGAAGTATCGTGAAACTCATTCCAAGGATTTCCCGGTTTAATTTTTTCAATGGCGGCGAGTTGGGCTTTCAGAACAAGTTCATATAAAATCCGCTGTTCTGGTGTAAATTTGTTCCCCACGGGATAGGTCCGAGTAATGTCAGAGTTATAATAATCAAATGAGCAACCCGCATCAATTAATAGCAGATCATTGTCTTGCATTTGACGATCGTTCTCGACGTAATGCAAAATACAAGAATTATTACCGGAAGCCACAATAGAGGGATAGGCTGGACCCATACCGCCATGTTTCCGAAAGAGCATTTCTATTTCAGCTTGCAATTCATACTCATACAACCCTGGCTTACGTTTTTCGATCGCAAGATTATGGGCTTCCGCTGCAATTTCAACAGCTTTACGGATTAGGCTCAATTCGTAATCACTTTTGTGTAAGCGCAATCCATTCATCACCGTCATGGGATCTTCAATGCTCAGTGGTCCCGTGCCTTTACGATCGTGCTGACGAATGCCTATTCGATAATGCTTAAGAATTCGGGTATTAAATGCTTCGTCAATGCCAAAATGATAGTAAAGTTTGTCGGCCTTTTCTAAATACTTAGGTAAATGTTCATCGAGTTCTGCGATCGGATAAACAATATCCGCACCGTAGTACTCTTTCGCCGCATCAACGCCCACCCGACGACCACTCCATGTTTCCTTGGCCCGATCTTTCGGTTGGACAAACAAGATATATTTATGTTCATCGTGATGAGGCGCAAATACGGCGACGGCATCACTTTCATTGAATCCAGTTAGGTAGTAGAACGCACTGTCCTGACGAAAATTGTATTCCACATCATTGTGCATGACAGCATAGGGTGCGGCTCGAAAAATTGCCGTACTTCCCGAAATTTTTGAAAGCAGTTGACTACGGCGGTGCTGAAAGTCGGAATGAAGCATAGGTGGGCGGTGAAGATATTTAGATTCATTGAGAATAACAAAAAAAGAACGATTGCGGCTTCAAGCGATCGCATAAGTACGGACGCATAAGTACGGATTTCCGGAATCTATAGGATTGGACTTGAAGTCAGCGAAATATTGGTTGATTTTGTCTCTAGCACATTTTTCTACGGTTTATCTATTATGATGTCTCCGCCTAGCAGCAGCCCAACGCCAAATCCGATCGATCGGTTAATGAATTCACAATTTACGCGCCTCTTGGTAATTGGCTTTTTGGTATTGATCTTACAAATCCCCACGGTTATGCTGTTCGGTATTATTAGTGAACGACAAAATTTACGACAGACGGCCATTCAAGATGTCACGAGTAAATGGGGTAAAGAACAAACTCTAGTCGGACCGCGCTTGATGGTGCCCTATATCAAACGATCGGGCACCGCCGAGAAACCAAAATCAGAACAAAAAATCGCCACATTCCTGCCGAAAGATTTAGAAATTAACGGCACCATGGAAACCGATACTCGTAAACGTGGACTCTTTCAGGTTCCGGTTTATACGCTGAAATTGGAGATGAAGGGAAATTTTGAGCCATTAGACTTTACGACTTGGGCCGTGAAGCAAGAGGATATCTTGTGGGACCGATCGGAATTGGTCGTCCAAATTTCTGATACGCGGGCCATTAGTGATCAGGTAAATCTCCAGTGGAATAAGACAAAAATCCCATTTAATCCGGGGTTAGGCAAGTTCAAAGCAGGCAACCCAAGCTTGCCAATTAATTCGTTACCTCCGGGGACTAGTAGCGGTTTTGATAGTCGCACGGCTCCGGCTAGTACTTCTAGTGCGGCGGGGATTCATGCGCGACTGTCTCAAATGGGTGAGAAAAAGTCCTATGATTTTTCGATTCCGATGGAAATTCGAGGCAGTGAAAGTTTATATTTTGTGCCCATGGGTGAGTTGACAAAGGTAAATCTAAAAGCAAATTGGGGGAATCCAAGTTTCCAAGGCGGATGGCTACCGGAAAAACCAAAGATTAGCGAGAAAGAGTTTGAGGCAAAATGGCAGATTCCCTTCTTGGGTCGCAACTTTCCACAACAATGGAATGATGAGAGTCCCACATCAGACAATGATCTATACCAATCTCGCTTTGGGGTCAATCTATTTTCACCTGTGGATAATTACCACATGGCGGAGCGCAGTATTAAGTACAACTTCTTGTTTGTCGTTTTGACCTTTGCGGTACTTTGGCTATTTGAAGTGATGGCGGGAGTCCGAATTCATCCATTGCAATATCTACTAGTCGGGGTTGCAATGTGTTTATTTTATTTACTGCAATTGGCACTATCTGAACATTTGGGTTTCTACTATGCCTATATTGTCGCTAGTTTATCAATTGTAGTTCTGATCACGGGCTACACTATGTCGGCATTGGGCGCAAAACGACGGGGCGGTATTGTGGGCGTGATGCAGGTCTGTTTGTATAGCTACTTGTATGTGGTGTTAGCCAGTCAAGACTATTCATTACTATTGGGTTCGGTGGGGTTATTTATATTCTTGGCGGCTGTAATGTTCTTGACGAGGCGGGTGGATTGGTTTAATTCGGGAAGGACTGCGAGTTAGGTTTAGAGGAATCCCCCTAAAGCCTTTTTGGTTAGGGGGACTATTAAATAATTGAGACTATTAAATAATTAGGATTGTGAAATAACGGGAATTTTAAAGTGAGGGATTTAGGGAATTAAGGTTTTCTCAATTTCACCTTCTGCTGTTAGCGCGATCGTTTGTAATTTCTCCAGAATATTGGGATCTGCATTCTTCCAAAGTTTTCGCTGGTGAGCTTCCAGTAATCGCTCGGCCATATCTCGCGCTGCCCAGACATTACTCTTTTGCAAGAAAGCTTGAACAGTTTCATCCAGTAAATACGCCTCGGCAATGCCTGCATACATATGATCTGGGACTACGCCTGTGGTCGCGCTATACCCAAATAGAAAGTCTACCGTCGCCGACATTTCAAACGCGCCTTTGTATCCATGACGCATTACACCGTCGATCCATTTGGGGTTGATGACCCGCGATCGGTATACTTTTGAGATTTCTTCGGTGAGCGATCGGACTTTGGGATTATTCGTATTTGAATTGTCTCCAAAGTAAGTCGTGGGGGTTTGATTTGAAAGCGTTTTGACTGCCGCCACCATTCCACCTTGGAATTGGTAATAATCATCAGAATCAAGTAAATCATGTTCGCGATTGTCTTGATTTTGTAATACAACTTGCAATCCTTGCATTCTCGATTCAAATGCTTCGGGCGCAGATTCGCCGCCTTTGCTAGTATAGGCGTAACTACTCCAATTCAAATAAGCACGAGCTAAATCTCCAGAGTTTTCCCAATTTTGCGATTCAATTAAACCCTGCAATCCCGCTCCATAGGCTCCTGGTTTTGACCCAAACACTCGGTAACGCGATCGGGCTAATGCTTCCGACGGATCAAGACCTGTTTCAGTCCAGGCTTGGGCTTCTTGGATCACACTGGCGGCGATCGGATTGTCTTCTGCCGATTCATTCAAACTAGAAACTAGTGCGACCGCTTGATCAAAGAGTTCTATTAGGTTTGGGAATGCATCACGGAAGAAGCCGGAAATTCGCAAAGTGACATCGACACGGGGACGACCGAGCGTTTTGATGGGCAAAATTTCAAAGTCTACAACCCGACGAGAACCGCCATCCCACACAGGTTTTACGCCCATAAGGGCTAGAGCTTGAGCCAGATCATCGCCCCCCGTTCGCATGGTGGAGGTGCCCCAGATGGAGAGTCCGAGGGTTTTTGGGTATTCGCCATTTTCTTGGGTATACCGTTCGACTAGGGTTTCGGCAGCTTTGCGACCCACATCCCAGGCGCTCTCAGTCGGGACAGCGCGGATGTCTACAGAATAAAAGTTGCGGCCTGTAGGAAGAACTTCAGGTC
>JAYUEW010000101.1:0-5749 GCA_043739045.1 Synechococcales cyanobacterium | reverse complement strand
TAGCATTTGGCCAAACCGGGCTTCATCCTTACCCGCTTCCATATGCCACCACGCCTTCATTTTTCCCGGCACACAGCCAAACAAATTCTTAACTCCCATCGTCAAAGTGAGCTGAACGTGGGATTTCACCTTGGGCAAGTTAATCACCACGTCCGCTTCCATGACTTCTTTCGATAACAAAAGATGATCAAACTCCTCGCTAATGGTTTCGTAGCGTGCACCCTTAAATTCAACGATCGGCACGTTTAACTCATTCATCAACGGTAAATAGCCATTCGCCTGAGCCACCCCATGGGCACTACCAAACGCCGGACCATCGCCGAGAAATGGCTTTCCGCCCGCCGCAATCACCAATTCAGCCACACAATAAACAAGTTCGGGACGGGTCACGCATTCTTTGGTTGGCCTTGCCCCCGTGAGCAAATTTGGCTTCAAAAGAACCCGATCGCCTGGTTTTACAAAGGCCGCCATTCCGCCCAACGGTTCAAGCAACGCGGCTACAGATTGACGAAGATCGTCAAGGACATAGGAGGAAGCGCGGATGAGGCTGACGGAAGAATCTGACACTAAAGTAATCCTGAAGAGTAGTAAATTGTGGATTTGAATCGATCGGTTTTGCTAGTCTACGCTACTAACCTTAAGCGCGCCAAGCACTTTCATCCGCCCAGAGTTTATCAATGCACCAAGCATTGTCTTGTCCTGGATTGCGCTCTTTTACGGTCGTCAACATTTTCTGAAGACGATCGTTATCGCCATGGAGCCAGTTAACGAGTTGAGTGTATTTACGTTGGGTGGCTTGTTGGATAGATTGCATGATAATTGCCTCAAAATAAGAGAGATTTAAAAGTTGACGGACCCATAAGCGTCGTCTGGGATCACCTGTCACGCCTATATATTCAGACTGCCTTTTTTAGGGAGATAATCCGACAAATTAAATTAAAAGATTTAATTCAGAAGAACGATCGACTTAAAAAAGGGTTACGAAGAATGCGTACACAAGCCAATTGTGACTTATGTCCTTAAAATTTTAGCAAAGATCCCGGTGCAGATCCTGACAACGTGACTCAAGAAATGTAATGCGATCCCCAATTTCGGGTAAGCTCTGGCGCTCCTATTAAAATCGCTAAAAATAAACTTCAAATTTGATCTTTTGATCTGAAGTTTGGCACGCCTATTGAATCGATTTAAAATAAACAGATAAAATTTACCTCAGTTAGATTTATTTCAGTCAACCTGTCACCCATTACTTTTCCATGTCAATTAAAAACATCGTCTTTCTGGGCCTACTAGTTTTTATCCCCATTTCGATCGCGGCCACTGTTCTTCATTGGGGTTCGCTGGTGATCTTTCTGACGGCAGCAGCAGCTATCTTGCCCTTGGCGGCTTGGATGGGTACGGCAACAGAAGAAATTGCTGTTGTTTCTGGTCCAACGTTGGGCGGATTGCTCAATGCCACGTTTGGAAATGCGACGGAGTTGATTATTGCGGTTGTCGCGCTGAACGCGGGGCTGGTTGATGTAGTGAAGGCGAGCTTGACAGGTTCCATTATTGGCAACCTGCTGTTGGTGATGGGGTTGTCAATGTTGCTCGGCGGTCTGCGTTATAAAGAACAGTCGTTTCAGCCTGTAGTGGCGCGGGTGAATGCCTCATCGATGAATTTAGCGGTGATTGCGATGTTGTTGCCGACGGCGGTCAATTACACCTCGACAGGGATCAGTGAATCTACCATTCAGACGCTTTCGGTGGCGGTGGCGGTGGTGTTGATTGTGGTGTATGGCTTGACGCTTCTGTTTTCCATGAAGACTCATACCTACTTATATGATGTCGGAACGGCGGGTGATGATTCGATCGAAATGGCTGGGGCAAATCTAGCTGGAGAAGAAGAAGCCCATCAACCGAATTTGAAACTTTGGATCGGGGTGTTGTTTGCTTGCACCATTGGGGTGGCAATAGAATCTGAGCTTTTGGTTGGCAGTCTGGAAGAGGCGACAGCGATGTTAGGACTAACGCCACTCTTTACGGGGGTGATTTTGTTGCCCATTGTGGGAAATGCGGCAGAACATGCGACGGCAGTAACGGTGGCGATGAAAGACAAGATGGATTTGTCCGTGTCAGTGGCGGTGGGGTCTAGCCTTCAGATTGCGCTGTTTGTTGCTCCGATGTTGGTGATTGTGGGTTGGTTGATTGGTCAACCGATGGATTTGGATTTCAATCCTTTTGAACTAGTGGCGGTGATGGTGGCGGTGTTGATTACCAACTCCATCAGTTCCGATGGCAAATCCAATTGGTTGGAGGGCACGCTGTTGCTTGCGGCCTATGCGGTTTTGGCCCTGGCATTCTATTTCCATCCGGTTATCGCCACTGCCTAACGCTAGATAAAATCGAGTGCGGTCATGCAAAATAGAAAGAGTATCGATTTGACGCTTTTTATTGAGATCGATCGCACTTATTGTACTAGTCCATCCTTCTACCTAACTCCCCCATCTGAGGTCTTTCCATGGCAGCGCAAAACAAAGAATTCCCCATCCAAAAAACAGATGCAGAGTGGCAAGCAGAGCTTTCTCCTGAAGCCTTCAAAGTCCTGCGTAAGCATGGTACTGAACGCGCTGGAACTAGCCCACTCGATAAGGTTTATGATGAGGGAACCTATTCCTGTGCGGGATGTGGCACACCGTTATTTTTGGCAGATACCAAATTCAACAGCGGCACAGGTTGGCCTAGCTTCTTTCTGCCGATCGATGGCGCTGTCGAAACCACTGTCGATCGCACCTTGTTCATGACCCGGACCGAAGTGCATTGCGCGAAATGTGGTGGACATTTGGGTCATGTTTTTAATGACGGACCAAAACCTACGGGATTACGCTATTGCATGAATGGCGTTTCTATGAATTTTGAGCCACAAGCGTGATTAAGCGTGATTGATTACTTCGCATTAAACATGCCCGTAAAATTACGTATAAGTAAAAATCACGATCGGAACCCCTCAAGTCCGATCGCGTAAACAGCCTGTTTGAGGGTGATACAGCTCTAAAACTGAACCCGATGGATGACTGCGATCGCTTGCATTTACCCATCGGGTTTTGTATCGAAACATGAAGTATTCCGAAATCTTCCGAAAGGTTGTAACGATCGGAAGGATTTTTGGCTCCCTAGTGCAAAAGGCTGTATCTTTAGGGAATCAAAAGATTTTCTTAAGGTTTGCTTCCACTTCACAGCCTTGATCGCTCTGCTCTAATTTTTGCCCTACTTCAGAGGTATACGCAATGACGACGTTATCATCCAATACATCTCTCAACATAATAAACCCACTCAGACTTCGCCAAATTTGGACTCTTGTAGAATCCAGCCAAGCAAGTCTATTAGTCCGTCTTGATGACCCAGATCTTGAACAATGGTTAATGCGTCAGTTCACGAAGGACCAAACGTTGAGTCCGATTGAGTCTCAAGCGATGACCCATTATGTTCATAGTAAGTTGCCCTTGATTCGTGATCTGGCTGAACAAAAGGTTCCGACGCTTACTTAAATTAATGACCACTGGTCGTTGTTTAGAGTGTTTTCTGGCCTCTATGATCCGTTGCTCTACATAAACCCCGACATCCGTATAGCAGTGATCGCATTTCCAACTCACTTCGCCCGATCGGATATGTCGCAGCACAGGATAGGAGCAGCAAGGACAGATATGCTTATGCGTCATCGATTGCTCAAGCGTGAAGGGTGCTGTTGCATTGGCTTGGTCTCCATTCATGGGATGTAGATCAAACGCTCGAACCGAATTGGCAAGTATTTTATTCATTTACAATTTACCGAACTTAATATGATTTGCTCGGCAGCCTAAAGAGTATTTTTCAAAACCGATTGACAGCTAATGGGATCAAGATGTCAACGGATTTCTTCCAATTGATTTAACTATAGCTGTTTAATTGTAAACAATTTGTTAAGTTGTTTGTCTAATCGTTAAGTTGTGTGCAGAGGAATTGTTGTCTATCAGATTACTACCTGCGGGATTGTGGTTGGGGCATTGGGGGTTCGGCAGGTTTGGTGAGAAGTTGTTGAGTGAGGATAAAGCCTAGATAGGACGGCAACAACACCACTAGTAAGGCAATAGTGGCGATCGTAACTTTTGTCCAAGGTGAATTTTGACCGTAAGTTGTGCGGTAGGGGTCAATGGGCAATAGCTCCGCCCGAATTACTTCTCGCATGGCAATCGGGCGTTTGAACCGTAGGCGACGATCGTCGAGCTTTTCGAGCAATATCCAACCCGCCATCGATTCTTCTTCTAACACTTGTTTTAAGGCTGATGGGTCGCGAAATGAGTCTTGGGCCGACCGTAAAATTTTGAATTCCCAACCGACAAGCCTTGGATCGCTATTTCTTCGTTCTTTATTGGTTGTCTTTTCATCCATTGGATCAATCGTTTCTTTAGAGTCGTAGGGTGTCAACTGTTCTTCCTCGTCTTGTAAAAGAGCCTGGTTCTGGAGTTGTTGCGATCGAAGCCACACCCCCACCGCCACGCATTGAAGTCCTGAGCTTCCGGCGAGAAGGCTAAGAAGTGCAAGTTCACTCATGCGGTTTATTGGGTTTCCTATAGGTAAGCATCAAGTAACCAATCCGATCCGATTGATTGTAAACCTAGTTTTTTCAATTCGATCGCCTCTGTCATTTCTGTTAGGCCCAAATCTCCAATAGGCGTAGGTGCCAACGCTCCTCCAATGATTTTCGGCGCGATAAAGGCGTAGAGCTTTTGGACTGATTTATCTTGTAGGGCTAGTGCTGCGAGTGTTCCACCACATTCCCACAAAACCTGTGCGTGTCCCCGATCGTATAAGGTTTTCATGACAGAATCTGGGGTCAATACTGCCATCTCAATAATTTCCACTCCTTGACGGGTCAATGCGTTGTGAATATCTCCGTTGGGGTTGGGTTGAGTGAAAACAACAGTCGGGGCTTGGTCACAGTTCCACAGGTTTGCAACAGTTGGGAGATCTAACGATCGGCTCATCACAACCCGCAATGGAATCCGATCGCTGACTCCGTGACAAGTTAGATTTGGATTATCTTTACGAACAGTATTTCCACCGATGATGATGGCTTGGCAATGCGATCGTAATTCATGAACCCAGCGCCGCGAATCCGGGGAGGTAATCCAAGCGCTGTGGCCTGTTGTTGTAGCGATTTTCCCATCGATCGTCATCGCATATTTCAAAATTCCAAAGGGGCGTTGATGCAAAATTCGATGAACAAATGCTTCATTTAGCGTTTGACAGGCATCTTCTTCCACTCCGACCGTGACAGCTATTCCTGCGGCCTTTATTTTTTCAATGCCGCTGCCCGCTACTTTAGGATTGGGATCGACCATACCAACAACAACGCGGCTAACCCCGGAGGCAATCACGGCATCAGAACAGGGTGGTGTGCGTCCAGTGTGGTTGCAGGGTTCGAGATTGACGTAAAGTGTGGCACCCAGTGTTGCTTTATCGGTTTGGGCTTCATGGGCTGGGTTAGCCGATCGCAATGCAAAAATTTCAGCGTGAGGTTCGCCTGCTTTTGGATGGTAGCCTTCGCCGATAATTTTTCCGTCTTTGACAATGACACAGCCCACCATGGGATTTGGAGCAGTGTTACCGATGGCGGTCCGGGCGAGGTCTAAAGTGCGCCGCATGTAATAGCGATCGTCGTCCGGGGATGGTTGTGGCACATCAATCACGGCTGGCTACCAAGAGGGATCATTGAACAAATGTATGGTGACGG
>JAYUEW010000100.1:0-4147 GCA_043739045.1 Synechococcales cyanobacterium | reverse complement strand
AGCTTGTAGTGATATTTTTCGCTCTCAATTTCTGAACCGTTGGGTACATAGACATTCACAATCCGAACGCCATTTAATACGCCAGAAATCACCCGTTTTTGATCGTCTAAATCTCCAACAATCTCGGGTGAAATCACACCTGAAAACCCTAAGCGCACATCTTCCAGCGGCGATCGTGAAATCAATGCTACGCCGTTATAACTCTTTTGACCAAGAATATAGAGATGAAATCCTGCATTCTCAAAGGCCGATCGGGGAAATACTTCATCGGGAACTTTGGTTTCTTGGAGACAGAGAAGATCCACATCAGGATTGTTCTCAAGCCATTGCAAACTATGGGCTAGACGCGTGCGAATGGAGTTGACATTCCAAGTGGCAATTTTCATGAATGGCTCGAAAAATTCAGCCCACCTAGACTATCACAGCAACCATCACGGCGATTTAGAGACGCTACAGGATTGAGTAAGTTTTAGATGATTTGACGGAGCATTTGGGCGATCGTACTGGCGGGTGGACGAGAAGCCGGATTCGGATGGGTAAGATGCTGAATTAAATCTACTGCGGTCGCCTCTAATCCTTCCATGGTCTCAGGCTGGAACCGATCGCCATTTTCCGATGTGCCATAGAAGTTCTTTGGGTTCTGTCCGGTGAGTAAAAACGCTAACGTCGCACCTAAGGCATACACATCCGATGCTGCCGTGGGGGGCTGACTGGCGAGTTCTGGTGCAACATATCCCTCACTTGTACAGGGTAAGCCTGCTTTCCAGCCATGCCATCGGGAGAGGCCAAAGTCAATTAAAACCATTTCTTGGCCCGATCGAAGGACTTGACGACGCAATAAATGACGCGGATGCAGATCCCCATGAACAATCGGACTCGGCGCATTATGCAATTCCTCAATCACATCGCACACTTCTAAGGTCAGTGCGATCGCTTCGGCTTGAGAAATACGACCTTGCGCTGCGACCAGTTCCGCCAAGTTCTGTCCATATACCATTTCCATCACCACCGTCTGCTGCCCATTCAGTTCCAGCACATCAATTACACGCGGAATTCCAGGATGCTGAAGGGACTGGAGCGATCGGAATTGAGTTTGAAACGCCATCGCAACTTGTGGATTACGGCCCCATTTTTCGTGGAGCTGTTTCATCACAAAAGTCTGGCCATTGCGCCAAACCAAATGACTCTGTCCCATTGGGCCTCGCCCGAGGAGTTTGAGGATTTGGTAAGCACCTGCCCGATTGATCGCCTTCAAGGGCCGTCCGGTCTGGGTATCGAACAACAATTCGCTAGATACAACTGCCGTTCCATCATTCTCCAGAATTTTACTAATCCGCTCGGAGGCTAGGGCAAAGGCATCACTACTGGCCGATTGGGGCTGGCTAACGGATGACGGCTGGTTGGATAAGGGGGCGGATGGCGATGAATTGGACTTAGCCGATCGCGATGATGATACGATGCTTCGACCGACTGGCGTTGAGGATGTCGAGGGAATATTGACTTGAATATTGGGTCCTGATCTAGCAAGGCGAAAGACGGATCCATCCTTTAAAGGCGATCGGATCACGCGCTGGTTATCCATGTAGGTGCCATTAGCCCCCAAACTCACGACTTCCCACACGGAATTTTCGTAGCACAATTCAACGTGATGACGAGAGACCACCGCGCTGTAGAGTACAACATCATTATCCGTAGACCGACCAACGCTGACTTTCGTTTCTTGGGCAAAGGTCCAGCTTTGAATCGGGGTGGATTTTATGGGGTGGAGCAGTGTTAGGGTAATCACGTCAACAGGTGGCACACGAAACAACTAAACGAAAATATATAGGCTTGTTAAAAAGTAGAACACTGAAAAAACCTGTTGTGGAGATGTTGTCGTAGTCTCTAGGAAGGGGGTTGAAAGATAAATGTTACTTTATCGCCCTTTCCCAACGAAATACGATCGCCCAGAACCAGACGATGTTTAGTTCCAACATTCAGCGGGAAACCATTGATGTAAGTTCCATTGGCACTTCCCATATCTTCTACGTAGTATGCCTCACCTTCCACTCGGAGCGCTGCATGAACCCTGGAAACAATTTCGGTGTTGGGAAACCCTGATACATCGACATCTGGCGGAACCCGATCGTTAGGTTTTCCTAAATGAATGACCGATCGAATGGGCAGTTTCAGCAAGGTTTGAGTCTGAACATGTAGAAGTTCGGCTCGTTTGGGTGGAGCCAGTGGCTTAAATGAGAACCGATCGCCCGGGGGTGCGGCTAAGTTGAGAGTCGGCATTGCGGCAGATCCCCCATCATCAGAGAGCACGGGAATGAATGCCTGAGCGCTCAAGGGAAACGCATTAGGTAGGTCTCTGATCATCCGCAGATTAAAACCACACTGCCCACAAAAACGTCCACTAACTTCAGCCGCCGCCCCACAATTATGACAGCAGGTTAAGATAGGGAGTCGCTTTAAACAAGCGCTACAGCTTTCTGCGGTGACGGGGTTTGGGTGACTACAATGAGGACAGGTGATCATAAACTACACTACTCCTTCTAAGCCCAATATGCCCTCTCCAGCCGCTTGATCCATCATCCAAATTAAGTTCCCTTGCGGACGTACTGCAAACGCAGGGTACTGGTGGAAATCGCTGTTGGTTGCGAAAATTTCCTTTAAGGCAGGGCGTTTGCTTTCTCCAGCGAGTACAAACAGGACGTTGTGTGCGTGATTAATTAGCGGGAACGTAAAGGTAATACGGGTTTGGCCTGATTTTTCGCCCACTGTAATCAGCCGATCGCGGACCTCTAACGATGGGGTGTGGGGAAAAAGAGACGCAGTGTGGCCGTCATCACCGATTCCTAACAAAATCAAGTCAAAGGCTGGAAAGTCTCCAGATGTTGTGCCGCAGATCTGATGAATCGTGGCTTCGTACTGTTGGGCACTGTGAGCAGGATCGGCTAAGTTGGTTAGTACGGGATGAATATTCTCTGAAGGCAGAGGAACATGGTTAAGCCAAGCTTGACGGGCCATTTTTTCGTTGCTTTCGGCATGGTCATTGGAGACGTAGCGTTCGTCGCCCCAAAAGACATGCAGCCGACTCCAATCAATATCGGCTAGTACTAATGCTTGATATAACGGTTTTGGGGTGCTACCGCCAGATAGGGCAATGGTGGCGATTCCATTTTGGGCGATCGCATCTTTTAAGATTTGAATGGTCCGATCGGTGGCGGCTTCGATCAGTTTGGGAATAGTCGGTAAGATTTGGACCTGACGTGTCATGGCTTGTCCTGATGAATTCGGGCTTATTGCTTGTATTAAATTGGCCGTATTAAATCGGCGCTTTTAGGTCAGGATAGGCCAGAGTGCGAAAAGATGGCAGTTTTTTTTGAAAGTCTTTAGTTTGTATGGCGATTTCGCTCTTTAGGAGCAATTCATTAGGAGCCTTAAGATGTCAGCGGATTTACGAGCTTCAGGGAAGAGGTTGTCATTGCGATCGTGGATTTGGCGATGGCGATATTTGTTGGGACTTTTGTTGGGAGATGTGGCGGCGTTAGCTGGGGCTTGGCGGTTGGCGGTCTATTTGAATCAATTTTATATGCCGTTGCCTCCGCAGTTGAATTGGGGATTGTTTTTGGGGTTGCCGGGAATTTTTTGGGGATTCGCGACAGGGTTGTTGGGGGTGTTTGGGCTGGGGCAGATGTACGGTGCGGTGCGATCGGGGGATTATGTCCAGGCGGGGAAGTTGGTGAGCTGGATGTATGGGGCTGGTGTCGTGGCGATTTATTTTTATGATCCTCGGCTAGCTCCGCCCCGATCGTTGGTGTTGACGGCTTGGTTAGGAAGTGTGGTGGGAATTATTTTAATGCGGCTGGTCTGCTGTTGGGTTATTCGATGGTTGGAGGTGGTGCGATCGCAGATTAGTGTGTTTGTGGTGTCTTCGGCGGGACGATTACCAAAGTTGGCCCGATCGATCGATCGGCAGCGACATTACAAGGTGGTGGGGGCAGCGTTGGCCTCGACGGTGGGCAGTGCGGCGATCGTAGATAGTATTGTGAATTCTGGGGCGCGGGAAGTTTTGGTGGAGGGGTTGCCACGGACTGAGTTGGCCTCGCGATTGTATTGGCGATTGCGGCGGGAGGGAATTACGTTGCGGTTGATTCCGTCG